>CALGSR010000001.1 GCA_937902115.1 uncultured Bacillus sp.
TGACATTTGGCATCATGCCGCCCAATCCCAAACCAGTAATAAAGCGGAATACGCCAAACAGCTCAGGAGTTGGTGCCAATCCTGATAGAAGCATAAATAAACTGAAAACGGAAACACAAATGATGATAATCCTTTTCCGCCCTAATTTATCGGCTAATGTTCCAAAAATAAATGCCCCAAACATCATCCCAAATAACGCATAACTTCCATACATCCCGGCCTCAACGGAAGAAATTCCCCATTCCTCCATGAGCGTCGGAACAACTGCACCATAGATAACTAAATCAAAGCCGTCAAACAACATTAAGAATGCGCCCCAGAAAAGCAGCATCCAGTGAAACTTATTAAACTTTGTTCCTTCAACCAATTGTTCTGCATTTGTTGTGATCTGCATGTTTTCTCCCCCTATTGTTTTATCCCCTAATTAAACCCCGTGACCTGATGAAATTATATTTCTTGTCCCTAAATCAATTTGCAATAGTAGTATAATAGTTTGTAACCGTTATCATATTGTTTATAGTAGAAAATAAGATATAGAAAAGTAAATACTATTTTTGGACTTTTTCTATTTTTATATATTATCTGAACCCTGTTAATAAAATAATATTAGCGGTTTTTCCAACTATTAGGTTACAATTGTGACTAAAAAGTGACATAAATCACTTACTTCATACATTAGCACCTTCTATCACCTGTTGAACAGGGTATTTTGTCACTCTTTTTAAAAAATGATAGAATAATAAGAATTATCTACTCATATAATGATAGATATCATTATATTGGATTAAGTCGAATGTTATTTATTTGAGGAAGAAATATTATCCTTCACAAATAAAAAAAGCCCAAACCTTTATGGGATTTGGGCCTCTATCATGTGTTAGGCTGTTTTTGATAGAAAAATGATTCCTTTTGGGAACAGGTATTTTTTGAGGAGGAGGGCCGCGCCACTGATGCTGGCTGCAGAGAGGATGAGAGACATCATACCAAGCAGAACTGCGGTAGTTTTCTCCGTTGTCATCACTTCATACTCCATTTTTTGAATTACGGCTTCTTGGATGGCAATCTGTTCTGCATAGCCCGCTTGGATCTCTTGCAGCTGCATTTTACTAGATTCTAGATTTATAGCGAAGGCCTCTGCATCACTCCCAGTGGACATGACTTCTTTTTCCACAAAGGTGAACCACTCTTTATTTTTCTCAAGGAGCCCTGTCAATTCGCCTGAAACATTTGTCTTTTCAAGTTTGCCGATTTGATATAAGAGAATTGCTTTCTGTTTTTGCCATTGTTCCTCGTAGACGTCCCCACTGTCTGCCAAATATCCCTGTACAGCCCCCTGACTTGCATCAACCGCCGCTGCCAAACCTTTTTCAATAATTAAAAGCGGCATTTCCTTTTCCGTTATTTGTATCACTTTGTTGTTGCTCCCTTGAAGGACAGCATAATTATACAGACCTAAACCGGCCATGAGAATAAACGCTATGAAAAAGCAAACTCCTATTTTCCTTTTTTGTTTTTGTGCTTGTATTTGGAAATTCATTTAATCATCATCCCATTAAATAATTTTGTCATAGAAAAGTGACTTTTCCTTCTTCATACTCCTCTATACAGTTATTTAGTTTAAACAAGGACGAGTCTTTTGGCAGTGACTTAAATCATATTTTAGGTAAATTTACCCAATATTTACATAAACACTACATTAGGGGCAGGAATTTGAAATATCCCTTCTATTTCTTTCCATTATTGTCATTGAAATCAGTTGGCTAGCTTTCTAGAGGCCTAAATTGTCGAACCTCCGATTTTGCGGGAGGCAGACCTCTGTTTACTTGGCGGCAGCTATAAATTTTTGGTAGAGGCTGGCGGTCCATCTAGTATAAGGGCTGCCGCTTAAGTTTTTGAGTAGACCTTGGATAACGGCCGGGCTCAGGAGCGTCTCGGTCAGGTGCTTTTCCAACAGCTCCAACGACTCCAACAGGATGGGATCATCGATTTCATTTACCTTTTGCCTCAAGATTTTCTCTAATTGTTCCTTTGTCAGTGTAGCACTTTCATGTACGGACATCGCAAAATATTCCGCTGTCAATACGGGAACAGTGGCGTTCCTAGCGAGGATTTCCACCTTTTCTACCGAGGCCATACATAATTCATGCACATCAACTGATCGATGATCAATGAAAAATAATTCGACATAATTTTTTACAAAGCCCTGAATAACAAATACTAAATCGGCATGCATTTTTCTATCACTGTGTGGAAATTGCCGTTCCACAATCGAAAAGACGACCCTCGTGAAATGAGAATGATACACGAGCATCCTTTCAATCAACTCAGGATGAAACATCACGGATTGTTCTTTTAAAAAAAGCTTCGCAAAATCAGCATGTCTTTCACACGCACTAAAGAAAACATGATAATAGTTATATAATAAATCGCAAGCTTGTTGATTAGTATTGACCGACTGTTCAATTTCATCTGCTATCGTATTCATAAAATAATCAATAATACTGAAAATTAACTCATCCTTCGATTTGAAGGATAGATAAAAGGCTCCCTTTGAAATTCCGCATCTTTCCGTTATTTGCTGAATAGATGTGGCTTCAAAGCCATTTTTTGCGAAAAGTTCCAAGGCCTTCTCCATTATCATTTGTTTCTTCACGAATCGAAGTCACTCCACTCTTGTACTTTATTTGACATATGACCGATGAGTCATTAGTATAAATAAAGGTATGATATAAGTCAATTAAGGGCAGGTGTAACAGTGAAAGGTTTAGTGAACTTTGTCTTAAAGAATAAACTGGCTGTATGGTTATTAACCATCATCATTACAGTTTCTGGGATTTATTCTGGGACACGCATGAAGATGGAGTCGATCCCGGACATTTCAATTCCCTATTTAATTGTGATGGGGGTCTATCCAGGTGCCACTCCAGGGCAAGTGATGGATGATATCTCAATTCCGATGGAAAAAGCAGTCGAGGGGCTCGAGGATGTCAAAAATGTATTTTCCAGTTCATCATCCAGCGTCTCGCAATTGCAGATAGAATATGAATATGGCATCGATATGAATGAGAAAAAACGTGAACTTGAGGCCGCACTTGATAATGTGAAGCTCCCTGAGGATGCCCAGGAGCCGGTGATTACAGCGATCAGCATGAATATGATGCCGGTGATTGCCTTATCGATTAGCTCTACTGAAGAGGATATTATAGAATTAACCTCTACGGTTGAGGATATTCTGCTGCCAAAAATCGAAAAGATTGATGGGGTTGCCTCAGCGACGATTAACGGACAGCATATTAATGAAGTTGATTTCATATTTAATGAGGTAAAAATGACTCAGCTTGGCCTGACAGAAGAGAATGTAAAGGAAATGATTCAGGCCAGTGACATCGGATTATCATTAGGGCTTTATGAATTTGAAAGTGGCGAAGAAGCCGTTTATATTGACGGCAAACTGAAAACGGAAGCTGAGCTGAAGGAAATGCTCATTCCGGTCACACCAAGCGCCGCAAATCCTACTCCATTTGTAAAATTGGGTGATATCGCCACCATTGAAACGGTTGGGAAAGTACAATCGGTTTCGCGCACAAATGGTGAAGATGCGATATCGATTCAAATTGTGAAAGGCCAGCAAGCCAATACCGTTACAGTCGTGAACGCGGTGAAGGATTTAATTGCCGCAGAGAAGAAAGCGATTGACGGGCTGGTCATCGATGTAACGCTTGACCAAGGGGAACCGATTGAAGCATCCGTCTTTTCC
>CALGSR010000002.1 GCA_937902115.1 uncultured Bacillus sp.
GAACATTTGTTCCTGTATAATAAAATTAACAACACCCAGATAAATGAATTCAGTCAATAATATATTGGGGGGGTGAAATGAATGGCGAAGAAAAAGAAAAAACTTCAAGATGAAAAAACAATTCATTTAACGCATACAGGATGGATAACGGATGGAAAACACGAGGGATTTCAAATGTTAGATGTTCTTATGCGTAAATTTGAATCAGCCAAACGTTATTCGAGAGAACGTATCTTTGAAGGATATGGACGTAAAGAAACGGTAGAATTATCAAAGCCTAAATTCATCCCTAATGTAAGATATATGCGTGATGCTTTTTTAGAAGCAGACGCAAACATTTCTTCTCAACGAGAAAATTTACCTCGATATGTGGAACAAAACAAACATAATGTTCAAAATGCAAAGAAACGAATGGAACAACTGTCAAAAGAAATTGAAAGACATATCAAAAAGGAAGAATTCAATCAAGTTGATTACAAAAAACAGATGATCGTTTATAAAGAATACAAGATTAAAAAATATGAAAAAGCCATTCGTTATTTTCAATATCATATAGATAACGGAACGGTTCCAAAACCTGTAGATGGAACAAAACAATTGTTAAAGGATTTAAATAAGGGGAGAATTTCCAAACAAGAGTGGCAAAATGCAAGAAGTAATCATCTTTATGCTCGCGGTGAAAAATCAAAAGGAGGCAATGAAAACATTAAATTATCTTTTGTAAAAGATCATTTATTTGAGATGTCTGTTTTAAATCCTTTAAGTGGCAAAAAAGGAGATAGACTTCATTTCATGGTTCAATTTCCGGATAAGTTTGTTTTGCCAATTGCCGCTTATTTAGAAACAGGTGAGGCCTATTCCATTCGCATCAAGCGAGTGAAAGGGAAATACCTTGTTCATTTGACAGCCGAACAAGATATTTCGGCTAAACCTGATTTTTCGAAAGGTGTAGCAGGAATGGATATTAACCCTGATAACCTTTCTGTTACAATCATTCATCCGAACGGAAATTTCAGGGTTTCTAAGGTGTTTTGGATGCATGATTTAAACACCGTTCGTGCAGATGAACGAGATACGATTGTTCAAAATACCCTTTATGAAATTTTATGGTGGATGAAGACCTATGGAATCGATACGCTTGTTTTAGAAGATTTGAATTTTTTACAAACATACAAGGGAAAAGCCTTCAATCGGATAGCAAGCAATTTTTCCTATAGCAATGTTGTAAAAATCCTTTTTTCAATAGCTTACAAAGAGAATATTGCCTTAATTCAAGTAGATGCCTATTATTCAAGTTTTATTGGAAAGGTGAAATATCAGCAAATGTATGGGTTATCCGTTCATCAAGCCGCTGCATTTGTCCTTGCTCGAAGAGGCATGGGTTTCAAAGAAAAAATACCTAAAAATATCTTGTCAGTCCTTTTTGCGAAGGAAGCAAAAAAGGGGCAAGAGGTTTCTGACCTTTTCAAGCATTGGAAAAAAGCCAAAGAATGGTTCGATCAACTCATCTTGGGACTAAGGAAGGCAAAAGTTAAAATGAACGGATTATTGTTTTCTCAATTACTTAATTACCAATCTTTATCGAGAGAAGAAGATTTCGATTTTATTATCAAAGAAAGCTGCGTATCGTAATCAACAATAAATTTTCCTTAAGCCTATCTATCTGTACGGACATATTGTTTCGGCAGTATGTGAAAATTCCGATGGAAGGATTGCTGTATGGGTGAATAGGTAGCCGTGGTAACTCCACCCCCGTGGCGTACTCTTCGGAGGCTGAAAAACATGGGTGTCGTGCTAGATCCTTTTCCAGCGGAGGGTCGGATGGTAATTTTCACTCTTATTGTTCTTCACCTCAGAAAACCTACGAATTTTTATATTTTTATGTAAAATTTTATGGTTTTGAGGTAGCTGGTTTTTTCTTGTTTAAACTTAAAAATACAACGAAACAAATAATCAACTGATCCTTCTTATTTGGATTAACATTTAATCTGCACGAAACCTGCATCTAATTAAGTATAGAAGATATTCATTTTTGCATCATATATAAAGGGAATGAAGTAGAAACATTTATTCAGTAAATAAAAGGTGGTGCAGTTGTGAAACTGAGTAGCTCTGTCGGAACAGACTAAAATATTTAAGAATAGGTGACAATCATGACAATATTAGTATTTACTGATAACCACAGAGATCTTGTTACGCTATGCAGTGATGTGCGCAAAAACGGATACAAAGCAGGAGCAATTGTAATATGCCCAAAGCTCGAGTCCCTAAGATATGCAGATACTGTCTTGTTTATATCTACCGCTTCGGATAGTGTATCGCTTCAACCTAAGGAATATGCGAGAAAAGTCGCAAATTCCTTAGGTTGAAAGAGAAAAACTTCGATACTGATTGATCGATCCGAAATGCATTCACTTCGCACACTACTTAGCTCTTATGTTGGGAATTAATATTATTACTGACATTTCACAAATAAAAAAATTAGAAATGTTACAATAGAGTAACTTCACAGAGGTTTGTCCACATTAATAAGAGAAAAAAACTGTATATATTCATGCAGGGTTCTGCTAGTGTTAAAACTTCACCTTCATCTATATAGTCAACGCCAATCGCTTCAAAACTCTTGCTTCCATGATATGACCAATTCCTACCTTTGTCATAACCGGAATACTTACTGCGTTCATGACTTCTTACACAATGAAAAGAACAGCCATTCTCGCTGCTCCGCTAGCTTTACGAATATCAGATGGAACCCTTTCTAAACGCCATTACAGCTACGGCTCTAGCTGCCTCAGCAATCTTTGCCTGCTCAGCATTCACAACGTCCATGATGACGCCGCCCTTTTGCATTTCTGTCATTCCCCTTTTATCACGATTTGTACCTTTAACCATACTAAACCTCCCCTCCAACTATGTTTACTCGACTTTTAGCTAAAAAGAATCATAATATAATTATGGATTTATCAATAAAACTATAATATTATAAAAATACCAATCCATAAATCACAACAAGAGGAGTTCATTTATGTATATTGAAATAGATAGAAGCGATAAACGGCCGATCTGGCTGCAAATTGTGGACCAAGTCATTGATTATATTACGAAAGGACAGCTTGCACCTGGAGATCCGCTCGTACCAACGAGACAGTTGGCCCAGGAGCTGTCGATATCCCGCTCAAGTGTACAAATTGCGTATGAGGAATTGCAGTCAAGAGGTTATGTGGAAACATCCCGCAGAGGCGGAACAAAGGTATGTCCATTAATTCCTGAAACAGATTTAGCTTTAGACGAGTTGTCCGTACCAGTCATACCCCCCAATCCATTTCTCGAAAATAAAACTGATAAAGTCGAGCATTGGCCTGATGTTGCCCAGGATGAAAAGGCAGAAATTGATTTCCGGCTCCATGAACCGTACGTCGACCCAGGCTTCCAGAATTCTTGGCGCCGTGCCTCCAATGCCGCTATGAGAAAGGAAAATTTATTAACCTGGGGTTACAGTTCCCCCTATGGTTTATATTCCGTTCGGGAACAAATAAGCCGTTATTTAGCCATTGAAAGAGGCATCTACGTGCAGCCTGAACAAATCCTACTCACTTTAGGGGCAAGACAAACGATGGATATCATTGCACAGGCATTGCTTCAGGAAGGTGATCTCGTCTCTGTAGAAGATCCAGGCTTCCCTGTTGCCTGGTCTGCGATGCACTATCGCAATATGAATGTTGAACCAATACCAGTCGATAACCAGGGGCTTTGCGTTGAGCAGATATCCCCCCAATCGAAAATGATTTTCACAACTCCCTCGCATCAATTTCCAAGCGGCGTCCTGATGACCGCGAACCGCAGACAGGAGTTACTTCAATTTGCCCGTGAAAATCAAACCTGGATTATAGAGGATGATTATGATGGAGAGTTCCGTTACCGCGGCGGCCCGATGCCAAGTTTATTCTCGCAAATGCCGACGAATATTTTGTATTTGCTCAGCTTTACAAAGCTGCTTGCACCCGGTATTCGTTTGGCGGCCGTCATCGGTCCGAAGGAAGCGATCGCCCGTATGGCTAAAGTTCAGGAATTCGTCTGCCGTCATCTGCCGGTCATGGAGCAGCTGACATTGGGTCTATTTTTCGAAACAGGTGACCTTTTAAAGCACGTAAGGCGAATGCGTTCCATTTATCATCGGCGGCACCGGATTATGATTCAAACGCTCACCTCATCAGGACTCGCTAATCAATTTCATGTTCAGGGCACAGATTCAGGGTTACATGTGCTGCTCGAAAGCGATGAAAATTTCACTGAAAATAAGGCTGTACAATCAGCATTGGATACAGGTGTCGGCGTCTTCCCACTCAGTCCTTATTGTTTAAAAAGTAAAAGAAAGGGACTGCTGCTGGGTTTCGCCCATCTTAATTCCGAACGTATCGTTGAAGGCGTTAACCGCTTAGCCGGAGTACTAGATTCATAATGTACGAGAGGCTGACTTATAAGTGGTCAGACATCCCAGCTACTATTTCTAGAATGCACCAGACATCTAGATGAAGTATTCATGCAGGAGTCAGACTTCTTATAAATCAGCCTCTTTTTTGTAATGATTTAATTATTTTTTCATGCGCGGATCCAGTGCATCACGCAGTCCATCTCCCATTAAATTAAACCCAAGAACCGTAAGCATAATCGCTATACCGGGAAACAGAACGGTCCAAGGCGCCTGCAAAATAAAACTACGGGAATCAGAAAGCATTTTTCCCCACTCTGGTACAGGCGGCTGTGCGCCTAACCCTAAAAATCCGAGTGCAGCACATTCAAGAATGGCTGATGCTATAGCAAGCGAACCTTGAACGATTATCGGAGCTAAACAATTTGGCAGAATATGATGAAGCAATATACGCGGGTCTTTCATTCCAATTGCTTTTGCCGCTGTTACATATTCTTCTTCCTTTACCGTAAGCACGCGGGAACGAACTAAACGGCCAAATGTCGGCACATTTATAATAGCGATGGCGATTAAAGCATTTCTTAGTGACGGTCCTAGAACAGCCACAATCGCAATCGCGAGTAAAATACTCGGAAAAGCTAATAAAATATCAAATACGCGGGAAATGACCGTATCTACCCATTTTCCGTAATAGCCAGCAATAATGCCTAAAAGAGAACCAATGACAACAGAACCGGCAACGGAGAAAAATCCCACTGTTAATGACAACCGGGAACCATAAATAATCCGGCTGAAGATGTCACGGCCAAATTCATCTGTGCCAAACCAATGCTCTGCTGAAGGTGATAAATGTTTATTCGATAGATTTTGTTCTTCAAAAGAATACGGTGCAATAATCGGAGCAAAAATCGCCAGAAGAATAAAAAATAAGACAAGCGATAAACCGACGATGGCCATTTTATTTTTTTTAAAACTTTTCCAGCTCTCACTCCAAATAGAAGCTGCTTTTTCTTCTGCCTCTTCAGGAGGAATAAGCGGAGGTATTTTGCTTGTAAGTTCAGCCATAAGTTTTCCTCCTATTTATACTTAATACGCGGATCGATTGCAGCATACAGCAAATCGACAAATAAATTGATCATGACAAAAATAAAGGCAATGACCAGGATTCCTGATTGAATAACCGGATAGTCACGATAATTGATGGCATCATAAATATACGTACCAATTCCCGGCCAGCCAAAAATCGTTTCCGTTAAGATGGCACCGCCAAGCAGAAGCCCGGCCTGCAATCCAATAACAGTGATGACAGGTATAAGTGCATTTTTCAATGAATGCTTGTACACAACCCAAAACATCTTTAAGCCTTTTGCACGTGCGGTCCGGATATAATCTGAACGCATTACTTCAAGCATCGATGAGCGGGTCATTCTCGCAATAATCGCCATCGGAATGGTTGCCAAGGCAATTCCAGGTAAAATCAAATGGCGTACTACATCAATAAATTGGTCAAACCTTCCATGAAGCAAGGTATCAATTAGATAAAGGCCTGTAATTGAATCGATTGGGGAACGGATTTCATTACGGCCTGTTGTTGGCAGTAAATCCCACTGAATCGCAACAATGTATTGCTCCATTAGCCCAAGCCAGAAAACCGGCATCGACACCCCGATTAAGGCAATGATCATGGCAACATAATCAAACCAGGAGTTCTGGAACCAAGCAGAGATAATTCCCGCATTCACCCCTACTACAACAGCAATGAGTAATGCAACGAAAGCAAGTTCCATTGTTGCTGCTAAATAAGGCCAAATTTCTTCAGCAACAGGAGTTCTCGTTTTTATTGAAACACCCAAATCTCCTTGAAACAGCCCGCCTAAGTAATTGAAAAATTGGGTAAACCAAGGTTTATCTAAACCAAGATCTTGTGTTAAAGCAGCAACCGCCTCCTTGGATGCCTGCTGCCCCAAAATAATCTG
Organism: uncultured Bacillus sp.; assembly: GCA_937902115.1. GTDB lineage: Bacteria > Bacillota > Bacilli > Bacillales > Cytobacillaceae > Bacillus_BD. The sequence continues at coordinate 6,406 of CALGSR010000002.1, forward strand.
AGCAGGGTTTCCAGGAATGGCCCGGATCATCATAAATACAATAAATGCCATCCCTAACAATACAGGAATTAAAGCACCTAAGCGACGTATCGTATATGAAAACAACTTATCTCACCTCTCAAATAGACAATATAAGAAAAGCGCAAGCGCCTTGCGAAAGCAGAGTATGACTTGCACAGGATGTGCTGACTTCGACGTTCGCCACAGGACGTGGCGGTTTTTAGTCGAAGT
>CALGSR010000003.1 GCA_937902115.1 uncultured Bacillus sp.
CGTATAAGTAACGATTAGTGCAAGAACAAAGATGATAACAATGGGAGGGCCAACGCTTAACACATCAACTAAAATACCCAACAGACCGTCAATTGAATTTGTTAAAAAAGTAAAGAACCCAGCAAAGGCAACGGTAACCCATTGCACAAAGAGGTCAACCCACTCTCCTAATGGAATTTTTGGTATATTCACGTTATTCATTCCCCTCCAAATCATTCAAAGAATCTTTATTGCCTGCTAATGCAGCGATAACTGCTCCGCGAATGATAATTCCCTTTAAGCGATGTTCTTCATCTATTACGGATATCGGCAGGCTGGAGGTTGCGATAACATTCATCAAATCAGCAATCAATGTATCTTCTGAAACTGTTGGAATGTCGGTTGTCATGACTTCAGCGATGGATTGTTTTTGATCGATCGCTTGTTTCGCTTGTTCAGCCGTCAAGGCTCCCAATAGTTTTTGTCTGCGATCGACAATGAAGATGCTGGAATACCCTTGCTTCCTCATAATTTCCAGGGCAACCCTTGGACCCCGGTCTACTCCGATTTTTTCGCCCCGCTTCATTACATGTGAGGCCGTTAATACTTTTGATAAATCGACATCCTCCACGAATTTTTCCACAAATTCATTGGCTGGATTGATCATAATTTCTTCAGGTGTTCCAAGCTGAATCACACTGCCGTCCCGCATCAGAGCGATGCGATCGCCGATTCGTAAAGCTTCATCTAAATCATGGGTGATAAAAATAATTGTTTTCTTGTACTGCTCTTGAATTTCCATTAATTCATCCTGCATATCTTTCCGAATTAACGGATCAAGCGCACTGAAGGCCTCATCCATTAAGATAATATCGGTATCACTTGCAAGAGCCCGGGCAAGCCCCACCCTTTGCTGCATCCCTCCACTTAATTGTGATGGAAACTGATGTTCATATCCTTTTAAGCCGACGCTCTCAAGAGCCTTCATCGCCTGTTCCCTTCGTTCTGCGGGAGAAACCTTTTTAATTTCAAGACCATACTCCGCATTTTCTAATATCGTTTGATGAGGAAATAAAGCGAAGTTTTGAAAGACCATACTTATTTTTTTTTGCCTGATTTCTCTCAGTTTTGCAGTGTTCATCTTGACAATATCTTCCCCATCAATCAGAATTTCTCCGACAGTAGGGTCAATAAGCCTGTTAAACATCCTAACTAATGTTGATTTACCGCTTCCTGAAAGCCCCATAATAACAAAGACCTCGCCGCTATGAACTTCAAAATTTGCTAGTGTGACCCCGATTGTTGCACCGGTTGCTTTTAAAATATTTTGCTTTGTTTCGCCTTTATTTAAAAGCTGTAAAGCCTTTTTTGAATTTTTACCAAAAATCTTTGTTACATTTTTCACTTGTATTTTCGACGTACTTTCACTCAAATAGTTCACTCCTTTGTCATTTTATCCTTTCCTAGTATAAGTTTAAAAATAAAACAGTACAAATTGATTGTTCCGTCTAAATGGTCCATATTGTACATACGGTAAAAACTGTATGTAATAAATCTGTGTTATTCTTACAATTCCTCAATATTCCTCCGGATACCTGCTCAGTATCCTGCTTTACATTTGAAAAAATAATGATAATCTTATAAGGAAATACATTGATTTTAATATTAATGGAAGTGATTATACTTGAACGGCGAAGAAAAATTGGCGGCAGCAAGAGAACGAGTTGTTGATGCGGTTAGTCATAATATGAATTTATATGGGGTATCTGATTCAATTGGAAGACTGTATGGAATGCTTTATTTTCAGGATCATCCGATGACATTGGATGAAATGAAAGAAGAACTTGGGATGAGCAAAACAAGCATGAGTACATCGGTTAGAACCTTAATGGAGTTAAAAATGGTTGATAAGGTGTGGCGAAAAGGAGTTAGAAAGGATTTATACAAGGCTGAGGATGACTGGTATACTAATTTTTTTGATTTTTTTGATATAAAATGGAGAGCAGCTGTTTCTGATAATATCCAGGCCATTCAAAAGTCTTTGAAAGAATTAAATGAACTGGCAGTTGCTGAAGATGCAGATGAAGATATCAGAGTTTTAGCAGAACGGGATATTGAGAAACTACAAGAGGCATTGCATTATTATGACTGGATCATCCGATTAATTGACAGTTTTGCTACAAAGGAAATTTTTAATTTTATTCCTCCGGTAAAACCTGAATAAATACTATCTAGGCTGACTTTATAAGTCAGCCTTTTTCCATGCGCAAAAGGGACAAGTCCTAGTGAAAATATCTAAATTTGTGTATTTGTCTATCGCATAATGGAGCAATGATGAATAGGATATATGGAAATTAGATAAGGAGGTTTTTTAAATGTCAGGAGAATGCGGGTATGGCGGTGGATTCGCCCTTTTAGTTGTATTGTTTATTTTGCTGATTATCATTGGTGCTTCTTGGGGATACGGCGGATATTGTTAATAAAAAGCAATTAGAGAAAGGGGAATTTTAAATGTTTGGTTATGGATATGGTGGCTGCGGCTATGGCGGTGGATATGGCGGCGGATTTGCATTAATCGTTGTTCTATTCATTTTACTAATCATTGTGGGTGCAGCTTGTTTTAAATTTTAATTGTTAGTGAAAAAAGAGGTTGCTGCACATTGCAGAAGCCTCTTTTGTTTTAATGTGAAATATTTAACCTATATAACTGCTTTGTGTTATCAAATAACTGCCTGTAAACAGAGAAAAGAGGTAGTCTTTTGATAGTGGCGATCATTTTTATAGAATGATGAATCATAGATGGATGTGTCTTCTTACCATTAAACGGGCCTTCAAATGGCCATGGTCCATCCGTTTCCACAAGTATTCTATCAATAGGGTAATCTTTAATCAGGTCACGACTTCTCTCTTTATAGACAATATCCGGTGTAACTGAGATGTAATAACCATTATCCCGCATGCGTGAAATGGTTTTGGCGTCTCCTTTGAACCAGTGGAAATGGATATGAGGAAGGGAATACCTTTCCAAAAGGTCACAAACGAGTGGCGCATCATCGTATACAGCATGAAGAATGATTGGTTTATCCCATTTTTTTGCGACCGCGATAAACTGTTCAAGCACCTCCAGATATCCTGCTAATGGAAAAGGATTCCGTGTACTTTCTTGACGTACATAATAGGGCAGGCCCACCTCACCAACTGCTGTCATCTCATCTTTATGGTTTTTCATCCATTCCAATAATTCTACAAGGTCATGATCAGATATTAATTTCTGTTCTGGATGCCAGCCAAAGGCGGGCTTTAACTTCTGGTATTGTTCAGAAAGAGTGAGATTATTTTTGCATGAGTTTAATGAGAGGATACACAAATAAGAGAAGCCAATGCTCTATCCTGATTTATTACTTGCTCGATATCCTCACTATTGTACTGGTCAATATGGATATGTGAATCGATAAAATGATTCAAGCTATCACTTCCCTGTTTGGTTAGAACCTTAAGTCTATTCTTATTTTCCCGGCTGTGAACGTAACATTATTATAGCAAAGTTTTCCTTACTGTATCGATAAGTGGTTTCTGTAGGGAATGAAACAATGGTATCCACATATATATTTTGTTTGTCCATTTAAAAAGAAATATTGCAAACTGCCCTCTGTAAAGATAAGATAAAAATTATGAGAAAACAATGATTTTGTTTAAAGAGAGGAAAACTTATGTCGAAAACATTTAAAGAAGAAGTCCTGTCACGACGTACATTTGCCATAATTTCCCACCCGGATGCAGGGAAAACGACATTGACGGAAAAACTACTGCTATTTGGTGGTGCTATTCGTGATGCAGGGACGGTTAAAGGAAAAAAGACAGGCAAATATGCGACAAGTGATTGGATGGAAATTGAAAAACAACGTGGGATCTCAGTGACCTCAAGTGTAATGCAATTTGATTATAACGGATCCAGGGTTAATATATTAGATACCCCTGGACACCAAGATTTCAGTGAAGATACATATCGTACGCTTATGGCTGTCGATAGTGCTGTCATGATCATCGATTCAGCAAAGGGGATAGAGGAGCAGACGTTAAAACTATTTAAGGTTTGCCGTATGAGAGGGATTCCGATCTTTACATTTATTAATAAATTAGACCGTGATGGAAGACCCCCGCTTGAACTACTTGCTGAACTCGAGGAAGTCATGGGCATTGAATCCTACCCAATGAATTGGCCGATAGGTATGGGGAAAGAATTTCTTGGGATTTATGATCGTTTTTATAATCGGATCGAACAGTTTCGTGTCGATGAATCTGAACGTTATCTTCCATTAAATGAGTATGGAGAGATTGATGGAGACGCAAAAATTAAGCAAAATAGTTTATATGATCAAACATTGGAAGAGATTATGCTGCTTAATGAAGCTGGGAATCAGTTTTCTAAGGAAAGAATCGCAGATGGTTCTTTAACGCCAGTATTTTTTGGCAGTGCCTTAACCAATTTTGGTGTACAGACCTTTTTAGAGACTTACTTACAATTTGCGCCGCCACCACAGCCAAGGGAATCTACAAATGGAAAAATCGACCCGCTTTCAGAGGATTTTTCAGGATTTATTTTTAAGATCCAAGCAAATATGAATCCTGCACACCGAGATCGAATTGCTTTCTTGCGTATATGCTCAGGAAAATTCGAACGGGGGATGACTGTGAATCTTCCACGTACAGGAAAGCAAATAAAACTTGCCCAATCTACACAGTTTATGGCAGATGACCGCAGTACAGTGAATGAAGCAGTAAGCGGTGATATAATCGGTATTTATGATCCGGGCACATACCAAATAGGTGATACTTTAACGGCAGGTAAAGAAGTATTTCAATATGAAAAGCTTCCTCAATTTACACCGGAACTTTTTGTTCGCGTTACAGCGAAAAACGTGATGAAACAAAAGCATTTTCATAAGGGAATACAGCAGCTGGTGCAAGAAGGCGCAATTCAGCTGTACAAAACGGTTAAATGGGAAGAATATTTACTAGGTGCCGTCGGACAGCTTCAATTTGAGGTGTTTGAGCATCGGATGAAAAATGAGTACAATGTCGATGTATTAATGGAGCATCAGGGTTCCAAGATTGCCCGCTGGGTGGAAAATGAAGAGTTTAATGAAAATCTTTCAAGTTCAAGGAGCCTTCTTGTCACAGATCGCTATGATAACAAAGTATTCTTGTTTGAAAATGATTTTGCCTTAAGATGGTTCCAGGAAAAAAATCCAGAGATTGAACTTTCGAATCCAATGGATTCAGAACATTAATATAGGGAATAATAACTTAAAAAGTCCGGTTTTCCGGACTTTTTGCCATTTCAAATATATAATTATGGTTGATTTCTACCGGATAAATGAGCCTGAGCCTGTTGAACTAAACGTTTAGTGATTTCTCCGCCTACTGAACCGTTTGCCCGGGATACAGTATCAGAGCCTAGTTGAACACCAAATTCTTGAGCAATTTCATATTTCACTTGATCAAGGTATTGCTCGATACCGGGAACGAGTAATTTGTTGCTGCTTCTTGCCATGTTTTTCAACTCCTTACAATCTCGATTGCAGAGAATAAAATATACTCTGTACTGTTATTATGTGACAAAAGCACATTTTCATAAGTGGTAATCATTTTCGTTAATGTCAATAAAATCAAGCGAGCTGTGTCTTGTTATTTTTATATAAATTTTTTCTAAATTTCTTTAAAAAGCAAATAAGATTCATTAAGATATGATTAGTTGGTTCAAGAAAGGATCTACTTAATATGTGGAAAAAACTGAAGGTTAAATTGGACAACGCCACTCCTGCGCAGGCTATCCTATCTTTTTATTTTATTGCCGTCACGGTTTCAGTCCTACTTCTTCGTATCCCTGCTGTTCATCAGGAGAATGTAAAAGTAACCTTGATGGATACGATTTTTACTGCTGTCAGTTCAGTAAGCGTGACCGGGTTAAGTGTGATAAATATTTCGGAAACCTATAGTACATTTGGTATGTTTGTATTAATGTTTGTTTTCCAATTTGGCGGCATTGGTGTGATGTCACTCGGTACGTTCTTCTGGCTCATTTTTAGAAGAAAAATTGGTTTACGCGGCAGGCAGTTGATTATGGTCGATCATAATCAAACCAATCTGGCAGGACTTGTTGCCTTGATTATTGAGATCTTAAAGATGATTTTAATCATCGAATTTATCGGTGCAGTGATTTTAGGCTTTCATTTATTAAAGTATTATCCATCCCTTTGGGAAGCGTTGTTAAATGGCTTGTTTATGTCTGTCAGTGCGACGACGAATGCAGGTTTGGATAACACTGGCGCATCCCTCGTACCGTATGCAAATGATTATTTTGTGCAATTAATAAATATTATTTTAATTACACTTGGTGCTATCGGCTTTC
>CALGSR010000004.1 GCA_937902115.1 uncultured Bacillus sp.
AGAATTTTTCCAAACCGAAAAAATAGAAAATAAGAAAAAGCCACTACGGCTGAAACTTTTTTTTATTGACCAAGACGGGGCTAGAATTTCAAATGAAAATATCATTATCGCGGATCGGCAAGTCTCATCGCCCGAGGAAAGAGTTTTTAAAGAAAAGTTTGTCTTCAAAAACATGAAGTATGATAAAAGGGAAAAGTATTATCTTCTTCTTGAAGATGAAGATGAAACCGTGGAAAATATCTATGAGAAAATACCATTTACAATTGATATTGCGATCGCCAATGACTTTGGCTTTTGATTAAATGGGGGAGAGAAGATGGAGGATTTAAACGAAAAGTTGAATGAATACTTTGCCGGCAAGGTTGTTCGAAAAGATCTAACGAAAAAAATTAAAGAAGGCGCCAATGTTCCTGTTTATGTTCTGGAATACTTGTTAGGCATGTATTGTGCTACGAATGATGAGGATAGTATTCAAGACGGAGTGGAAATGGTCAAGAAAATTCTTTCAGATAACTTTGTCCGTCCGGATGAAGCGGAGAAGGTTAAATCTAAAATTAGAGAACTTGGCCGGTATACGGTCATTGATAAAATCACTGTAAAATTAAATGAAAAAAGAGATGTGTACGAGGCTGAGTTTTCCAATTTAGGCTTAAAAGGGGTCGCGATTTCCTCTCATTTTGTAAAAGAGTTTGATAAGCTATTAGCTGGCGGGATTTGGTGCATTTTGAAAATGGAATACTTTTTTGATGAAGAACAAAAAGGAATTAGCCCTTTTAGTATTGAAAGTATTACACCGATTCAAATGCCGACGATGAATATTCAGGAATTGTTTGATGGACGGAAAAATTTCTCAAAAGAGGAATGGATCGATGTTCTGATACGTTCGATTGGAATGGAACCGACCCAACTGCAGGAAAATGTAAAATGGCATATGTTGCTGCGTTTAGTTCCATTAGTTGAAAATAATTATAATATGTGTGAGCTTGGGCCAAGAGGAACAGGGAAATCTCATGTTTATAAGGAGATTTCCCCAAATTCTATCTTAGTATCTGGCGGACAAACAACGGTAGCCAATCTTTTTTATAACATGTCTACCCGGCAAATCGGACTAGTCGGGATGTGGGACTGTGTTGCATTTGATGAAGTGGCCGGCATTACTTTTAAAGATAAAGATGGCATTCAAATTATGAAGGATTATATGGCTTCCGGTTCTTTTGCCAGAGGAAGAGAAGAGAAAAATGCGAATGCCTCGATGGTGTTTGTGGGAAATATTAATCAAAGTGTTGATGTTCTTTTAAAAACCTCCCATCTCTTTGATCCTTTCCCAGATGCAATGGCGTATGACTCGGCATTTTTTGATCGGATGCATTTTTATCTTCCTGGATGGGAAGTTCCAAAAATGCGGCCTGAATTCCTAACAAATGAATATGGTTTTATTGTCGACTACCTAGCTGAGTTTTTCCGTGAAATGCGGAAGCGATCCTTTTCAGATGCGGCTGAAAGATATTTCAGGTTTGGAAACAATCTGAATCAGCGGGATGTCATAGCTGTTAGAAAGACCGTATCAGGTATGATCAAATTGATATATCCACATGGAGAATTCACCGTTGAAGAAGTGGAAGAAATTTTACGATATGCCCTAGTTGGGAGAAAACGTGTAAAAGAGCAGCTTAAGAAAATTGGCGGGATGGAATTCTATGATGTCAACTTTTCGTATATCAATAATGAAACGATGATAGAAGAGTTCGTGTCCGTTCCGGAACAAGGCGGCGGCAAGATTATTCCTGAGGGTTTAGGAAAACCGGGACATATATATACCGTTGCACGTGGGAAATCAGGGATGATCGGTGCATTTAAGATCGAAACAGAAGTGGTGAGCGGAAGCGGCAAGTTGGAAAGGACCGGGCTAGGCTCTGATCGGGAAGCGAAAGAAAGTGTGGATACAGCTTTCAGATATTTTAAAGCGAATAGCAAAAATATCAGCAGGAGCATCAGCACAACGATTAAAGATTATTTGATGCATATTCAGGATATTCATGGGATCGGATTAACCAGTGAACTATCTTTAGCAGCTTTTATCGCCTTGTGTTCCGGATCTATCCAAAAGCCGGTGCAAAGTCAAATGGCGGTATTAGGCTCAATTAGTATTAGCGGCACTATAAATAAAGTTGAAGAGCTGGCAAACGTTTTACAAGTCTGTTTTGATTCAGGTGCAAAGAAGATATTGCTTCCAATGTCCTCTGCAGTTGATATTGGTACTGTTCCGCCTGAGCTTTTTGCTAAGTTTCAGATTAGTTTTTATCAAAGCCCAGAAGATGCGGTGTTTAAGGCTTTGGGGGTAGAATAAAGCCATTTTGTGAACAAAGTATGACAATTGATAAAACAATGTGAATAAAATCTAAATTCTCTTAATAATGAATTGACAGAATGTGACAAAATACCCTAAAATATAGATAGTGGCCTAGGGGAATGGTCACTAAATCATATCAGATCAAGAATTATAGGGTTTTTATGGTAAGGCTTTATGCCGTGGCGTTGGGGATCGCCTTGCTCTGCATTTTTGCAGAGTCTCCCCAAAAAATGACTAAAGCAATTTAGTCATTTTTTTTATAGATAAATGTCCTAAATTCATATAGAAATGGGTGTTAGGGATGAAGTATAGTATAGGTCTTGATATTGGTATTTCTTCGGTTGGCTGGGCTGTGGTCAATACGGACATGGAGCGAATCGAAAAAATGGGCGTGCGAATGTTTGATGCAGCTGAAAATCCCAAAAATGGATCATCCCTTGCTGCTCCAAGACGGGAAGCCCGTTCGGCAAGGCGCAGACTGCGAAGACGTCGTTATCGTGTTTCTCGGGTACGAGATTTTATTTTAAAAAAAGGGCTTCTAACGCAAATTGAGATGGATCAACTTTATGAATGGAAGGCAGAAGATTTAGATATTTGGCTAGTTCGAGTAAATGGTATTGAACGAAAGCTAACAGATCGTGAGTTTGCTAGAGTGTTAATTCATTTTGCTAAAAATCGAGGTTTTAAGTCAAATCGAAAAAGTGAAGAGGCGGAAACGGAGACCGGAGTTGTTCTTAGTGCCGTCAAAGAAAACACTGATTTGATGAAAGAAAAAGGTTATCGCACTGTGGCAGAAATGTTGTTATTTGAAGAAGAAAAGTTCAATGGCTGTAAGCGGAATAAAGGCGGCGAGTATACCCATGTCATTTCTCGTGCTGAACTGGAGAATGAAATCCGACTTATTTTCGCCATCCAGCGGGAACTAGGACATACTTTTGCGACAACTGAAAATGAAGCGGAATATATAAAAATTTGGAGCTCGCAGCGTCCATTTGCTGCCAAAGACAGTATTATAAATAAAATTGGCACCTGTACCTTTGAAAAGAATGAAAAGCGCGCACCCAAGTTTTCTTATACATTTGAACGATTTCGTGTATTAGATAAATTGAATCGCTTGCGAATTCTATCTGTCTCAGAACCTCAACGAAGTCTTACAGATGAAGAACGTGAGAAAGCGCTTCAGTCACTTTTAAATAAAAAAGAAGTAAAATATAAAGATTTACGCAAACTTTTTAAACTAACAGAATCAGAGAAATTTAATGAATTATTTTATGATCCTTCTCTAACAGTTGAAAAAAATGAAAACATTACATTTCTATCATTAGAGGGGCAATGGAAAATTCGCAAAGCCGTTGAAGCAGCAGAAGGAAAAGTGCTGGCAAACTCTTATCGGCCGATAGATATCGATACATTTGCATACGCCTTAACGGTTTTTAAAGATGATCAAGATATACGTGATTACTTGAATAATACCTATATCAATGAGCGGGGAAAGAAGTTAATAAATTTAGCGGATCGGCAATACGATGGTTCATTGATCGATTCATTATTGAATCTGTCATTCTCAAAATTTGGACATCTATCTTTAAAAGCATTAAATAGAATCCTCCCTTATTTAGAGGAAGGGGATTTATATCATATAGCCTGTGAAAAAGCCGGGTACGATTTTAATCAAAAAACAAATCTACAAAAGCATACTTTGCTGCCAGTTGTTCCTGCAAATGAAATCGCTAACCCTGTCGTGATTCGATCTTTATCTCAAACAAGAAAAGTCATAAATGCCATTATTAAAAGATATGGTTCTCCTACTGCTATTTATATCGAATTAGCAAGGGAAATGGGACGGCCTTACAATGAACGCCGCGATATGGAAAAACAGTATAATAAAAATCGCCAAATTAATAGCGATGCAAAAAATCATATCTTGGAATTACATCCTGAATTCGGTAATCCGCGCGGACATGATATTTTGAAATATAAATTATGGCAGGAACAAAACGGTAGATGTGCGTATTCAGTAAAACCGATTTCTATTGAACGCTTGTTTGAACCAGGGTTTGCAGAAGTTGACCATATCATTCCTTACAGCCGCAGTTTTGACGATAGCAATGCTAATAAAGTGCTTGTACTAGCTAGAGAAAATCAAAATAAACAAAACCGAACACCATTTGAATGGTTTGGCCATAATGAAGCAAAATGGCAGGAGTTTACCTCTTTTGTTACTACTTTAAAAGTGAGTAAAAAGAAAAAGGATTTGCTGTTAAAAAAGAATTTTGACGATGAACAAGCTGAAACCTTTAAATCAAGGCATTTGAATGATACTCGTTATATTACGAGATTCTTGAAAGGCTTTATTGAAGACCATTTACAATTTCGTGTAGAAGAGGGCATGAAACAGCATGTCCATACAGTAAATGGTGCCTATACCTCGCTTATGAGAAAGCGCTGGGGCTTTAATAAAAATCGGACTGAAAATGATCTGCATCATGCATTGGATGCCGTTATTGTTGCAGTAAGCCATCCATTTCGTCATCGCGTCAGTACCTATTTTAAACGTAGAGAGACAACGGCTGCAAACCTCTTAAGCCGGATTGGTGAGCGTTTTCCGGAACCATGGGAAGGGTTTGTCAGAGAAGTTCAAGCGCGCATGGTTCAAGAACTTGAATTATTTAAGCGAGCTATAGAAAGCCTCGAGTTACCAAGTTATGATCAAGAATTTATCGCGGAAGTTGAACCAATTTTTGTTTCACGGATGCCAAAGAGGTCGGTTAAAGGGCAAATCCATGAAGAAACGCTTCGTCGCAAACGGGGATTTGATGAAAAAGGTTATATTCGCGTAGTTACAAAAACGAAATTAGAGAATATTAAATTTGATCCTACAACTGGTGATTTTAATATGTACAATAAGGAATCTGATCTTAAGACCTATAATGCGATTAAACAACGATATCTTCAAAGCGGCCAGGATAAGAAAAAGGCGTTTAGTACACCTTTGTACAAGCATGCGAAAGATCCAAGCAAAGCATCGATTATTCGCTCTGTAAAAATTGAAGATACAACAAACCGAGTAGTCGAGCTGAATGATAAAACGGTTGTTGCAAATGCAAGTATTGTTAGAACAGAGGTATTTCGTAATAAAGAAACAGGTCGATATTATTTAGCTCCTGTTTATGTTTCCGATGTGATGATGAGGAAAATTCCAGAGAAGTTTATAACTCCTGGTAAATCTTATGAAAACTGGGTTGATATAAATGAGGAATATGAGTTTTTATTTAATTTATATCCCAATGATATAATCAAAATAAAAATGCCAAAGGAAAAAAGTACAAAGAATCGTCTAGGTGAAAAAGTTTCTTGGCAAGAAGGAATTTTCTATTTTAAAGGTGTGCATTCCCGTCAGGCTCAAATTAATATTATTGATCATATGAATAGCTTTGAGGATGCAGTAGGCTCACAAAGATTACTTCTATTTGAAAAATATCAAGTTGATCCACTTGGGAACATTACAAAAGTTCAAGGAGAAAAACGCTATGGCATACCGGCATATAGTCATTCGTAAACCATCAAAACTGTCGACCCGAGACGAGCAACTTGTCATTAAGCAGGAAGAAGCGGTTCGAATTCCACTGGAAGATATCGTAACGATCACTCTAGAAGAACCGGCGATTACGATCAGTAGTGCATTATTAACTAAGTGTATTGAATATCACGTTGAAATTATAATTTGCGATAAAAAGCGAATGCCAAGCGGAATCTTACAGCCATTTCATCAACATTCTCGACAAAAAGTAGTATTGGAGACACAGCTTGGCCTAAGCAAGCCATTTAAAAAGAGAATTTGGCAGCAAATTGTGATACGAAAACTAGAGAACCAAGCCAGATGTTTGGAATTACTAAATAAAGGGGATGAAGCAGGGAAAATTTATGCAATCAGCCGCAGTGTTGAATCAGGAGACAGAACGAATCGTGAAGGATATGGAGCAAAGGTTTATTTTATATCTCTTTTTGGACCTGACTTTCAAAGAAGAGAGGAAACAGTTATTAATATTGCGCTAAACTATGGGTATAGTATTATGCGTTCTTTAGTTGCACGCTCTCTGGTAAGATATGGGTTTTCACCGAGTATCGGTTTGTTTCATGATAGTCAAACAAATGCATTTAATTTAGCTGATGATTTTATGGAAGTGTTACGTCCATTTATTGATGTAACTGTGGCAACAAATGTAAATGAGGAATCAGAATGGTCTAAAGAAATCCGCGAAAAATTATTTGCAGTATTAAATTTGGAGGCTGTTTGGAAGTCTGAACGATTAACGATTACAAACGGGGTGGATCAAATGGTAAAGAGCTTTGTTTCCGCGTGCAGACAGCAGGATTCAACATTACTTATTTTACCGGAATTAGTAAATCTTCAAATTCATACGTATGAGTAAATTTATGAGACTGATAGTATTTTTTGATTTACCAGTCACCACCCGCCGAGAAAGAAAAGCCTATTCACGTTTTCGTAAATTTCTTTTAAAAGATGGATACACCATGCTGCAATATTCTGTTTATACTAGAATCTGTAATGGAGAAGATGCCGTTCAAAAGCATATGAGAAGGCTGAATGAAAATCTACCAAATGTAAATGGGGCAATTCGTTCACTTAAAATTACGGAAAAACAATTTGAGAACATGGGCATTTTACTAGGAAACGCTACTTTAGAAGAAGAATTAGGGACAAATAAAACAGATTTTTTCTAAAAAAGTGCTTGATATTTTTTCAAGCACTTTTTCGGTTGCCTTAAAATTTGAAAAAAGTCCTTAAAAGAGCTGCAAATTAGCAAGGATTTAAATATTTTTTCAAAAAAAGAAACCCTTGAAATTGGGGAATACCAAGGGTTTCAGAACCACGTATCATATCACATCCAGAAATATAGGGGAATTATGGCAGAGTTATAGTAAGGGTCACGGTCGTTTAAATCATATCACATCCAGAAATATAGGGGAATTATGGCTAACTCCGCATAAACCTTTATTTTGTCTTTATCATATCACATCCAGAAATATAGGGGAATTATGGCTCATTGTTTAATGAACCATATATTTGTTTAATCATATCACATCCAGAAATATAGGGGAATTATGGCATTTTATTAAAAGGTTGTCCCTTTTGCAACATCATATCACATCCAGAAATATAGGGGAATTATGGCGAAATATGGGGAATAAATGATGATTTACAAATCATATCACATCCAGAAATATAGGGGAATTATGGCTCTAAAACAAATGAGCAATATTTGAACGAAATCATATCACATCCAGAAATATAGGGGAATTATGGCTGGGTTATCGCGTTTCCCCAAACTGATAACATCATATCACATCCAGAAATATAGGGGAATTATGGCCTGCAATATATATTATACACTATTGCAGGGATCATATCACATCCAGAAATATAGGGGAATTATGGCACAAGCTTGGAAACCTTCAAGCTTCATGGGATCATATCACATCCAGAAATATAGGGGAATTATGGCCCAATCTTTGATAGAGTTCCAGATATTAATATCATATCACATCCAGAAATATAGGGGAATTATGGCAAGCTTTTCGCACGATCCAATAATGACTGCATCATATCACATCCAGAAATATAGGGGAATTATGGCTGTTTATAGCTTTCATGTTTATCACATTTCATCATATCACATCCAGAAATATAGGGGAATTATGGCTGATTAAAGTGTACATGTGATACCGCAAAAATCATATCACATCCAGAAATATAGGGGAATTATGGCTCTATTGTCCTAGCATTATAATTATTAGTGATCATATCACATCCAGAAATATAGGGGAATTAATTTAAGTGCCTGTCAGAGCGACCGAGCCTAGGTTGCAACATATAGTGGGTGGGATTCCCACCGAGAAAGAACTAGCCATTCACTCGTAGCGAGTCTTGGAGGGCAAGGGGTAACCCTTGCCTTTAAGCGTAGACAGTTAGGTGATGGGCCGAAAGCCAATTGGTTGAAGGGATTGAGCTCCGAAATACCAGTCGAGAGGGCTGATGTAGTTGACAGTACAGAAAGCAATACTTTTACTTTCGTAAAAGGCGAGAAGGTAGAAGCCTCTTCGGAGTCGATGACCTCGGCACGTTACACATCGATATGTTGTAGCAACTCGGGAGGTCCTGTCGGTCTTTCCAATTGACATGGAGAGTATGGTGAAACAAGCGATAACAAGTGAGTGAACCAAACGCCGCACAGGAAGTCGGATAACTGCATAGTACCAATGAAATCGGGTAATTCTGATGGAGGAAAGGCAGTTACCTTATTATTGCCCTTATGGGGACACATTTACTACACACAGAGGTAGGTACATTAAATGGAAACAAAACTAATAAGGATAGCAGAATTAGCAAAATCTCATCCGAAAATGAAATTTACATCACTAGCACATCTTCTCAACGAAGAAATGCTTAAACAGTGTCACGATGAATTACCTAGTAAGAAAGCACCTGGTATTCATCACACCACTAAAGAAGATATGCAGAAAATCGAGATGACAACCTCGCACATCTTGTAGCAAGAATGAAACAGAAAAGCTATAAGCCTGTTCCGGTCAGGAGAACTTACATCGGTAAGCCCGGAACAAACAAGAAAAGACCATTGGGGATTCCAGAACACGAAGATAAAATTGTCCAGCGTGGAATAGCCAAAATATTAAACGCAATTTATGAACAGGATTTTCTTGATAGTTCTTTTGGTTTTCGACCAAAACGAAGCTGCCATGACGCGTTAAAGATACTCAATGTCTACATAGAGAAAAGATATACCAATTATATTGTAGACGCTGATATCAAAGGGTTCTTTGACAACGTTAATCATGAATGGATGATGAAGTTTCTGAAACATCGAATAGATGACCCAAGCCTTTTGAGATTGATAGCTAGATTCTTAAAAGGCGGTTATATGGAACAAGGGAAATTATTCAAGACTGAACGAGGGACTCCGCAAGGTGGGATCATTTCACCAATAATTGCGAACGTATATTTGCATTATGTCGTAGACATGTGGTTTGAGAAGGTTGTGAGAAAGTGGTGTAAGGGACACGCGTACATTGTTCGCTATGCAGATGACTTCGCCTGTTGCTTTCAATACGAAAGCGAAGCAAAAGCATTCTATAAGGCTTTGATTGCGCGTTTGAAAATGTTTAATCTAGAAATTGCAGAGGATAAGACGAAAATTATACCATTCGGTAGATTCGCTGAGGAAAACTGCAAAAGAAAAGGAAACGGGAAACCTCCAACCTTTGATTTTCTTGGCTTTACTCACTATTGCAGTAAAAGCAAAAGTGGGAAATTTAGGGTTAAACGTAAAACTAGCAAAAAGAAAGTTAGAGCAAAGCTAAAAGAGTGCAAAGAATGGTTGAAAGCAAATAGAACGACTGATATTCACTTGGTAAAAGAGCGTCTTGACCGTTCGCTAGTGGGATACTTCAATTACTACTGCATATCAGACAACACGCTATTTGTTAGAAACTTCAAGGACGAAGTAAGAAAGTTATTCTTTAAGTGGATGAACAGGCGAAGTCAGAAGAAATCCTTTAACTGGGAGAAATTCGCTCTCTTCCTTAAGAGATATCCATTCCCGACACCTAGATTAAAAGTTAGTATTTATGAAATAAAGAAAGAGATTGGTTATATTCTGTGAATGATAATAGGGAGGAGCCGTGTGCGTTAATTGCGCCCGCACGGTTCTGAGAGGGGGGAGGAACACAATTTGCCGTAAGGCAGAAAGGTTCCCTCCTACTCGACCTTGTCGAAAAGTATTTAATTAATTTTATTGACAATGATTTTTAATTGTGAATTATTTAATTCTCAATTGAATTTAACCAGCACAATTTTGAATTGCCTATGCTTCAGAAAACAGTTGAACTATTAAAAGTTTGTTTTTTCAATCGATGCGGATTTCCTAATTTTTAATAAAATGGTCATTATTCTTTCGACAATAATCCCTCGATTTAAAAATGGGCTTAATGTTCAGACAATTATTTGGCCACCTGAATATTGCCATTGAAATTAACCACTTATGCCATGAAATTGATCCACATAGGACACCATTTTGATCCTTCCTCTGACATAGAGTGAGCCAGTGCTACAGTCCTGCAATATAGATTTGATAGCGGTCTTTACAAGGAGAGGTGGTAATGATAGGCTTCCTTGCTAGGCAAGCTTTTAACTGCCGTTTATTGCCCGAGAATATTACCACAGAGGCTCCTGGTGAAGAAAGACATTGGATAGTTCCACCTCTGCCATGTTTTTGACCCACTAAGGACATAATTTTGATCCACCATTGCCAAGTGAGAACCAGTATGCTAGATACCTTATATATCAACAATCCCACCACCCTTGACCTTGTTTGTGTCCGTGGTAGTGGTTTTGATGGCGAATGGCGGAAATAAAGCCTTTGAGGCTCATTCGCATCAATAGCGTACCACGGACAATCACTTCTAAGTTCCGCTGGCGGGGCCCCGACCCCTTCCAGCGATCACTAAGAAGTGGCACGGCGGTCAAGGGCAAGCAGCTAAAGCTGTGGTTAAGAAAGCATGTATCACTGTGGATTGGATCACCTTTGTCTCAAATGGATCATTTTCTTGTCACAG
>CALGSR010000005.1 GCA_937902115.1 uncultured Bacillus sp.
CTAGCCAACGGATAAAGACTTGTATCGATCATCAATTCTGCATCGGATGTTTTTCCCTGTGCTGTTTGATCATAGATTTGATTAAAATAGAAACTATTTTGAATAAGTTCATTCAAAAACGGCGTTACCTCTTGTCCGTTTACTTTATGATTAATCACAAAGTCTTGAGTAGATTCCAAACTGATCAAAACGATATTTTTCCCTTTGGCGATCCCAAATAAATCGTTGCGCTCGGTATCTTGATCTTGTACATGTGCTTGTGGTGTAATCGCAACCGCATCTGCCTCTGTCACCATTAATAGCTGTAAGGGCGCTTTAATCCCTAGAGCAATATCATAGACATGATAATTTAACAGACCGAGCGACTTAACCATTTGCTCCCGATCATAGGATTCAGAAAAAAGATGAACGGATTTCACTAGACCTAAAGCAATCGTCATGATAATAAGTGCGGAGCTTAAGGCGATATAAGTCCGCTTGACTTGTTTTTGTACTGGAAAAATGCGAGTTTTTGTTTTTAATAGAAACCAGACTGCAATAAATAAATCAATAAACAACAAAAGATCCCATGGACTCATTAATTCTACTGTGCTGGCACCCAAACCGCCAACATTCGCGAACTGAAAAAGGATGGGGATCGTTACATAGTCAATGTAAAAACGATAGTAGAGAAGATCCCCATAAAGGATTCCTGTCCCAAGAAATAAGAATGCAAACAATGTCCATTTATTTACCGTTTCACGAAAATAAAAACTAAAACCCATCACAAGTAATAGGGAACCTAAAGAATTTGTCAGAATGAGGGCGATATCAAAATTGGATTGGATACTAAGATTAAAGCCGAAAAAGCAAACCAGCACGGTCTTCAGCCAGAGAGTACCAGCTATTAGTAATACAGGCTTTAAGCCGGCTGATTTTTCCAATTGATTATGTTGAAACATTGAATTCATCCTGCACCGCTTTCATTTCGAGCAATTCTTGAAGAATCATAAACGCGGTCTCAAACTCCACTACCATATGATGACCCATTAAGGCAAACTGGATCCAATTCCGTTTCAGTAAATAGTCACTTTCATAACTGATAATCATCCCATTTTCCCGCAATCGATCCCCTATAAATTTCGAAGAGAACCTGTCTGGAATTGGTATCGTCACGATGCCGGGTGAATACGTTTCATCGCCCAATACAGAAATACCCGCATTCATAAGCCATTTCCGAACAGCCCCCGCTAATATCAATTGATTGTTCACATCTACCCTATTTACGCCTTCATGTAAGGCGAAAATCAGATTTGACGAATGGGTATACGGAACACTTTCAGCTGACATATATTGCCCTAAATCTAAATATCTTGGAATGTCTTTACTAGGCAGGATCGGTTCTTGATGAAAAACAATCGCCAAGCCTGGATAAGCAGCCAGCCCTTTGCCGCTTACCGTACTTGCCAAGTAAACATATTGAAAATCGACGGGTACAATGCCAACCGAACTACAAGCATCCACACATAATTTTAGCGAATATTTTTTCGTTAATTCTGTTATTCTCTGCAAATCATAAAGATAACCTGTGGATGTTTCACAATGGACGGTCCAAATCCAAGTGATATCATGATGGGCATAAAGAAATTGTTCAATTTCTTCGATAGAGAATCTCTCGTTCCACTCTTTTTCCAATGTATAGAACTTCAATCCAAACCGTTCCCCATGATTGATTAAGCGACAGCCAAACTCTCCGTTGGCCAGAATAAGACCTTTTCCAGGGAGTTTCTTGATCTGAGCAGCCACTAAATCATTCGCCAATGTTCCTGTTCCGACAACGATTTGGCTATATTTTGCATGGACGATCTCGCAAAGTTTGCTGCGAACCGTGTGCATTTCTTGTAAAAAATCACGAGAACGATGAGAAATAGCCGGTTTGCTAAAGGCTTGTTCTACTTCATTCGCTATCGCCACAGGACCGGGTAAAAAGTTAATGTTTTTTATCGGCCGCTTTTTTCGGTTCATTATTTTTGAAAAAGCTTTAGATGTTGTGGAAAATTTTTCCTCCGTAAGGTACATCGGTTGAAACATCGCATCTTTTTTTCCAACCATCGGTCCGAATGGTTCAAAGCCGATTTTCTTATAGAGCCTGATTTGCCGATCCGTACCGGATATAAGAGCCATGTTATAATTCTCTTTCAAGCAATAACTGACCAGTTCTTGAACCAATTGGTAAAATACCCAGGTTTTGCGATATTCTTTTTTTACAGAAAGCAGACGGACTTCACAAGGGTTCGCATGCTTTGGTAAATATTCATCCAGGTTATCTAGCTTATGATCAAGGGAAAACGGACGATTGGCACGCACCGCAATCATTCCGACTACAGACTCTTCATCCTTGGCAATCATATAGATATTTTCTTGATCGAATTTATCTACTAAACTATGGCTTTCGTTCGCTTGGTGCTGCGGAATTTCCTCGACAAATGTTTCGTAATTTAAGCGATAGATTTGCTTCATTTCTTCTGGTTCTGATGCGATTTTATAAGTTAGAGTATGTTTTTCCATTCCTCTGCCTCCTCTAGTCAAAATATAATGGAATGAAAGAAGTATGATATGTATACTTAATCATTTTCTCATAATATGGGAGATGACGACAATGATCAATAAAGTGAACAGACCAATGGCATAATCGGTTTCTCCCAATACCCAAGCCGTAATCGGAATGGCCAGCATCGAAATCAAGCCGGCAATCGTAAAGTTTCGCACAAATAAATAACTTAGTCCCACACAAATTCCTAAAATAGGAATGGCTAGTGGAACGAGGAATAAGGTGGAAGCCAAAAAAACAACGACCCCTTTGCCGCCTTGAAAGCCGAGCTGAACAGGCCAAATATGGCCAAGTAACAAGAATAACGCACAAACCAACAGCAGGCTATCATTTTGTGGAAAGAAAATAGTCGTAATAGATAGAGCAGCAAATACCTTTGCCACATCGATAAGCGTCGTATAAATAAATCCTTTCCTTCCTGTCTGTCTCCCGGCATTTCGTGCCCCAGCATTCCCACTCCCAAGCTGGCGGATATCCTTTCCAATCATCCATCTCGTTACATAATAGGCTCCCGTTATGCTGCCGAGACCATAAGAAAGCATAACGAGCAAAATAATTTTTAGAACCATACAGTCTCCCCCAAATGAATGATTACTTATCGTTATAAAACATTTTAACATTAATTTCCATAGAAAAGGACATCATAGTGGGACAAGGTTCCAGGTTCCTTGTCCTAGTTTATTCCTCCAAATCGTTTTGTTTCATTAAAGCTGAGTTGCCAATATTTTTCAGTTGCACAAAAAGCCCCGGACACAACCTAGAAAAACGGATAGTATCCGGGGCTTTTTTCCTCCTTTAGCCCTCGTAGGCTTTCTGTAGTTCCGCCAGATCAAATTTTTTCATTTGTAGAAATGCTTTTGTTACACGTTGAAGTTGCTCCGGTGTACCGTTACTCATCATTTCATCCATCGCACCCGGTACAATTTGCCAAGAAACACCAAATTTATCTTTCAGCCAGCCGCATTGTTCAGCTTCGAGAACTGCAGAAAGCTTGTCCCAGTAATAATCAATCTCTTCTTGTCCGTCACAATACACCATAAATGAAACGGCTTCATTAAACATAAAGTGATGCTCGTGTCCACTTTCCATTGCGGTAAACCACTGATTTTCCAAGCTGAAATCTGAAAACATAATGTTACCTTCTTTATCCGGTTCCATGCCTTTCGGATAGCGGGCGATTTGTCCCAGCTTCCCCTCCTTAAAGACAGATACATAAAAATGAAGAGCCTCTTCCGTCTTGCCATATTGCTCTCCGACAAACAAAAATGACGGCACGATTGCAGGACGCCCCTCTTCTCTATCCGGATTCATTAGGATTAACTGCCAAGTCAACCCGTACTTATCTTGAATCCAGCCATACCACTCACTGAATGGATACTTATCAAGCGGCATTAACGCTGTGCCGCCTTCGGACAACTTGTGCCAAATATCACTCAATTTTTCCTTTGCATCTTTGTCCCGTGCTGGGTTAAATTGAACCGTAAAAGAAATTGCCGGATTGAATTTGAAAAAAGGACCTGCACTGATTGCCTTGAACTTCTGTCCCAAAAGTTCAAAGGAGACGATTTCGGAGTCGCCTGATGGTGTGTCATGAATTGTTGTTACATCCGTCATTTTTGAGTCTGGAAATATTGAAACGTAAAATTCAGCTGCTTCATTTGCTTCCTTGTCATACCATAAATGAGGTACAATTTTTTGCACATTATTTTCCATAGCTATCCCTTCCTGATTCTTTATTTTCATTCCCTACAAACAAGCAAAATTCTAGAATTAAGAATAAGAATTTAATCTTACTGTAAATTTCCAATAACTAAAACAAGAAGGAGAATGATCTTTCCTTCTCCTTCTAAAATATAGCTTACCATATTTTTCAAAAACACCAAATTCAATAAAGATTAACCTTGCCTAAACTGTCCTTCCCCCTGAGGAATCACGGTCTGCTTATTGCGCATTTTATGAAAAACTTTATATAATCGTACGGCTAAAATACCCGCTACAATCGCAATGATGATATCACCAGCAATCGCATAGACAAAACCAATCATCACTACGTGAGCCCAGCTGGTTGGTACGTCCATCCACAGGTTCAGTGCCATATAAAGATAAGGCACGCCGATTAAGTAAACGACGAATAATCCCGCTAAATTGGCAAAAATAAAGTGATAGACCTTTGGATTCGTGATTCGTTCAATCAGCCATCCGACTACAAAAGCTCCGGCAATATAGCCAAGTAAATAGCCAAATGTTGGCTGTAAAAAGTAACCAATTCCTCCCCCTTGTGTAAAAACCGGAAGTCCTGCTAAACCAACCCCAACATAAACGAGCTGACTTTGCATTCCCTTCTTGCTTCCTAATAGACTTCCGGCTAAATAGACAAACAGCACTTGGAGTGTAAACGGAACATAGGGTAAAGGAATTCTGATAAAGGCGCCAATGGCGGTTAAAGCAGCAAACAAAGAAATCGCTGTTAATGAAATCGTTCTATTTTTATTCAACTGGTTGCACCGCCTAATTTGGAGTGTTTTAGGGAAACAGGAGAAACGCCCCCCTGTTTCTCGAAATATTGCTGGATCGCTTCATTTGCCAGATCAATCATGGTCTTGATTTCTTCTTTTGTGATGACATAGGGCGGCATAAAATACAAAATATTGCCTAATGGTCTTAAGAGCAGTCCTTTTTCTAGGGCTATTTTATAAATTTGATAACCCACTCTATCTTCACTAGCAAAAGGTTCTTTTGTCTCTTTGTTTTTTACAAGTTCAATCGCACTTACCATCCCGGTTTGTCTGTATTCGCCAATATAGGGCTGGTACTCAAAGACGTTCGATGCATACTCTCTCATATAAGTGCCTTTCTCTTGAATCTGTTCGATGTACTGCTCATCTTCAAAAATTTGCAATACCTCTAATGCCACGCGGCAAGCTAACGGATTGCCTGTATAACTATGAGAATGTAAGAATGCCTTCATCGTTTCGTAGTCATCATAAAATGCCTCATACACTTCGTCTGTTGTCAACACGACGGACAATGGTAAATAACCGCCTGTTAATCCCTTAGATAAGCACATGAAATCGGGGGTGATTCCCGCTTGTTCACAAGCAAACATTGTTCCCGTCCGCCCAAAACCAACGGCTATTTCATCTGCAATCAAGTGGACATCATATTGTACACATAACTCCTTTAATTTCTTTAAAAAGAGCGGTGGATACATTTTCATCCCTGCTGCTGCCTGAATTAACGGCTCAATGATAATCGCTGAGCTCTCTTCATGATGCAGCTTTAATTGTTCTTCGACATAGGTGATACATGGGGCACTGCAGCTGCCCGGCTTCTCGTTAAATGGACATCGGAAGCAGTCCGGCCCTTGTGCCCGTATCGTATCGAGCAATAATGGCCGAAAGACTTCATTATATAGACCCACTCCCCCTACAGATAGAGCCCCCAAGGTTTCCCCATGATAGGCATCGGTAAAAGCGAGGAAACGTTTTTTATTCGGTTTGTTTTTTTGCCTATGATATTGAAAGCTCATTTTTAACGCCACTTCAATCGCCGATGAACCATTGTCAGCAAAGAAGACTTTATTTAATCCATCCGGAGTAATTTTTGCTAATTTTTCTGCTAAAAAGATCGCCGGTTCATGGGTAAAGTTAGCAAAAATCGAATGTTCTAATTGAAAAGCCTGTTCCGCTAGAGCGCTGCTAATGCGCTCATTGGCATGGCCGAATAAATTTACCCACCACGAGGAAACAGCGTCGATATACTGCTTGCTATTTTCATCATATAAATAAATCCCTTTCCCACAATTAATGACAATCGGAGGAAGTTCTTCATAATCTTTCATTTGGGAACAAGGGTGCCAAACATGATTTAAATCTCTTCTTTGTAAATTTGTAATTGCACGATTCATCTATGTATCAACCTTTCAAAAGATTCCGTATTTTCTATTGAAAGCATTTTTAAATCAGATAGATTTTTTAACTGAGGAATGACAAGAGTAGGGTAGTCCGTCATGCTCTTGATCGTTTCAATGTTATCCCTTTCAAGCTCCGTTCCTGCAAATCCATTAAAAACAATGCCGGCAATCGGGATCTCCTTCATTTTAAGTACTTCGAGCGATAGCATCGTATGGTTGATGGTGCCTAAAGTTGTACGAGCCACTAAGACGACAGGTAACTCTGATTGTTTCATCAGATCGAGAAAATAAATGTTTCGTTGTTCATTGATTGGAACGTACAAACCGCCTGCCCCTTCACAAATCACATAATCATAGAAAGATTGTAATTGGTTAATATGATCGAGAATGACCTCTTCGTCCATCACTGCCCCTTCTAACCTAGCAGCATAATGCGGTGAAGCAGGTTCTTTAAATGAATAACTATTTAAATGCTCGGCTGTTAACGGTTCTTCACTGTATGTTTGATAAAATGCTGTGTCGCCATAATATTGCCGTAATCCTTCTATGATCATTCCTGTTTGAACAGGCTTGTACGGTGTAACCTTTTCTCCTTTTGCTTGAAAATAGAGCATGAAGTATGTAGTAACCAATGTTTTTCCAACATCAGTATCCGTTCCAGCGATCCAAAAATGTCGTGTCATAAAAACCCTCCTTTTTAATTGTTAACTATTTTAATAAAAAGGTTAACATATAAAATATCATCTTGTAAATATAGCATTTGAACTAGGAGTGGTAACTATCTTACATCATAATTGTCATAAACAGTAACGATAAAGACGAAGGGAGCCTACTGAACAGATGATTGCAGGTCGCTCATATAGCATTTCTGAAACAAAAGGAAAACGTCCTGACAAATATATTACCAATCGAGACACTTCCTATGTCATGAAAACATTCCGGCATAAATAACTGCTGCTCGAATGATAGGAAGATCTGAGGGAAACAAGGGAATATCGCCCTCT
>CALGSR010000006.1 GCA_937902115.1 uncultured Bacillus sp.
AACACGGTAGCCGGGAATCTGCGCTTTGCGTCCGGAGCCGGTCGCAACGACCTGCTCAAGCATCAGACGCAATGTTTCGGATGTTTTCTCGGAAATAACCTTGCGCTTTGCTTGCGGCGTTTTTTTCATCACTACTTTACCGGTTTTCGGATCAATCAATTCTTTAGCAATATATGGCGTATATAATGTTCCTCCGTTAATGGCAGCAGATACGGCGGTCACTTGTTGAATAGGCGTTACCGATACCCCTTGGCCAAAGGCTGTCGTTGCTTGCTCCACCGGTCCGACACGTTCAAGATTAAAGAGAATTCCAGTCCCTTCCCCTTGTAAATCAATTCCTGTTTTTTGTCCAAAGCCAAAATCCTTCACATATTTAAATAACTTTTCTTTGCCAAGCCTGTCTCCTAACTCAACAAAGCCAGGGTTACAGGAATTTTGTACGACTTCAAGGAAGGATTGACTTCCATGGCCGCCTCTTTTCCAGCAGCGCAATCTTGCCCCGCCTACTGTTACAGATCCTGGATCATGAAAGTGATCTTCTTCAAGATTGACCTTTCCTTCCTCAAGCGCCGCTGCCAACGTAATAATCTTAAAAGTAGAACCTGGTTCATACGTACTCCAAACAGGCAGGTTGCGGTTGTATATTTCCGGTGCAACATTACGGAAATTGTTCGGTTCAAAGCTTGGTCGGCTTGACATCGCCAAAATTTCACCGGTTTTCGGAGCCATGGCAATGCCAATTAAACCATCCGGTTGATAAGTAGCTTCAGCATTATCAAATTCGCGCTCCATAATGGTGTTTATCCGTGAATCAATCGTGAGCCGTAAATCCAGCCCGTCAACAGGGGGTTCATAATCGTCTGCCATGTCATTCATTCGTTCTCCCTTGGCATTGGCATAAAATTTAACCGATCCTTTCTCACCGCTTAGATCCTTATCATAGTATAGTTCAAGCCCCATTAACCCTTGATTATCAATTCCGGCAAAGCCGAGTACATGCGAAAGATAATTTCCAAAAGGGTAATGGCGTTTCGAATCCTCCCCAATATATACTCCTTCAATTCCAAGAGCACGAATTTCCTTTGCTTTTTGATGGGATAGTTTTCTCCCCTCAGGAATTTTGACGCTGCTCGTCTTCTTCGTAATTAATTGATAAGCTTTTTCCTTTGACATATTTAACACCGCAGCGATCTTTTCTGCAGCCTCAGCCGGATTTTTGATTTGCCTTGGGACAACGTATACCGTTGGTGCACTAATATTTGTCGCAAGTGCTATCCCGTTTCGGTCGACAATTTCACCCCGTTTCGGCTCAAACGGGATATTCCTGCTCCATAAACCTTTTGCTTTTTCTGTTAAATTATCGCCGAGAAGAAATTGCACATAACCGAGACGCATATCGATGACAACAAAAACGAGGATCCCGATCAATAGGACAATAGTCAATCTTTTTCGAACCGTTACATTTGAAACACGCATAAAAGAACGAACCCCTTTCGTATATGGCTCGTTCCAATATATGCTTGTACTTATTCCGATAGAATAATGAACTTTTTAGTTGCAGCATTTCATCTCTTAATCTTTTACTTTTAATGCGATCTCATCTGCTTCCACATCCTCTGCCTTTACGGGAGCCTCAGATCTCTTCTGCAATTCAACAATTAAATGGCTGCCTTCTTTTAATTCAGCGCCTTGGGCTACATTTTGTTTAATAACATAACCACTTCCAGTCGAGCTTAACCTCATGTCGGTTAATTCAGCCAGCTTCATCACATCCCTAAAGGACCAGCCTGTCATATCAGGCGACGAGAGTTTTCCTTCTGTTTTGAGAATGACGCGTTCCCCGGCAAGCAGCGCTTCATTTGCAGAAGGAATTTGGCCTGTGATTTTCGCTCCATCACCTAATACAATAGGCCTTAAACCAAGCTTAGTCAGTTCCATTTTCGCTTCATTGACATCAAGTTCCGTTACTTTTGGCAGTGCTGATGCCTCCAGAGGTTTTTGCTTACTCGGTTCAATTTGTAAATATTGCAGACTATTTTTTGTGACTGATTTAAAAATCATTTCAACCGGTATGGAGCCGTTTGGATTTTTTTCTAAATTCGGCTGCTGCACGGCGACATATACAATTAATCTAGGATCATCTTTTGGTGCCATGCCAAGAAAAGAATAAATATAGTTACCGGAACCGGACAAGTAGCCGCCCTTTCCCGGGATTTGCGCGGTTCCGGTTTTCCCTACTACCGAATAACCCTCAATGGCATAATTTTTCCCTGTACCATGCTCCCCAGTCACAACGGTTTCTAAATAATCTCTGACTTTTTTTGCTGTGTCTGCGGAAATAGGGGTACCAACGACTTTTGGTTCAATCTTTTTAATCGTTTTTCCTGTTTCAGGCTCTGCTATTCGATCCACGACATGTGTTTGCATCATTTGACCATTATTTGTAATGGCCGTCGTTGCCTGAACTTGCTGAATTGGTGTAATCGCCGTTCCTTGTCCGAAAGAAGTAGTCGCTTTTTCAATCGCATATTGATAGGCAATTTTTCCGCCTGTTTCATTCGGCAAATCGATCCCCGTCGGTTTATCCAGACCAAACAAACTAATATACTTGCGAAATTTATCAAAACCAAGTTTTTCATTGGCTAATTTAGCAAAGGCAACATTCGATGATCGTTGGACTCCCTCTAAATAAGTAATGGTATCCCAGCCTCTTCCGCCATTATGATCGGGTACTGGCTTTGATCTTGGATCTACGACATATCTCCCCGACATATAAGTTTCATTCGGATTAAAAACCCCTTCTTCTACAGCCGCAGCAAGCGTGAATATTTTCATCGTGGACCCTGGCTCAAAGGAGTTTTCCACCGCTTCGTTGTACCAACCGTTTTCAATTCCCGCCCTTGTTTCCGGTTCAAAGGTCGGACGCTGGCTCATTGCTAAAATTTCTCCTGTTTTCGCATCGGCAACAATCCCGATCATTTTTTTCGGCGCATATTCTTTATCTACTTTATTCAGCGCATCTTCGAGCAGAATTTGTATTTTGCGATCAATCGTTAAATATACATTTTTCCCATCTTTCGCTGGGGTAATTTTTTCTTCTCCATCCGGAAGCAGAATTCCCCAGACATCCCTTTCATATTGGAATGATCCATCTTTACCAGTTAAATAGTCATTCAGACTCCGTTCGATTCCCAGCTTTCCTTCCGTAACACTTTTATGATCTTTCATTTCTTTTGTTTCAGTAAAACCTACAACATGGGAAGCGAAAATACCATTTGGATAGAACCGCTTCATGCTTCGCGTAAAGGTGATTCCTGGAAGCTTCAACTGTTCGATTTTCTTCTTCGTATCAACCGTTATATCGCGCCCAGCAGAACCAAACTCCACTTGAAAACGGTCTTTCTTTTGCCCGTCACGGATAATATCAAGAATCTTAGATTCCGATAAATTTATGTATTTTGCCAACTCTCCGGCTGTTTTTTCCGCATCAATCACATGCTGCGGATCTTTTTCATCTATTGTCATCGATTCTCTAAGAATAGCAATTAAACTGTAGGAGGTCCGATCTTCAGCAATCCCTTCGCCGTTTCGATCATATATCGTCCCACGTTTCGCCGCAATTGTCGTTGTTCCAGTATATTTTTGTTCCGCCTTCGCCGCTAAAGCCTGACCTTCTACCTTACCGGTTGTCTGGATATACATAAACCTGAAAAACAAGACAAAAAAGAGCAGACCAAATATTACAAATAATATGGCTGCTCCGAAATTAATATTTCTCTGTTTTTTTATCATTATTCCTGCACAACCTTAACATTTTGATCATTTAATTCAAGTCCTAATTCCCTCGCCTTTTCCCTGATTCGGTCATATTGGCTTAATTCGCTGACCTGAATATTTAAATCACTGTTAATTCTCTGCTGTTCTTGAATGACTTTCTTTGTATCCTGGATATCTTTATTAAGGACATAGATGGATGCCTGATTTGAAATAATATGCACAGAGCCAAAACAGACGAATACGCCAAAGATTAATCCTAATATTTTTTCACCTGGCGTAAACATGCCTTTCTTTTCGGCTAATCTCTTATTATCTGGAATTTTTCTTTTCTGCTTATGCTCTACCTGCTGTTCCCGGCGAAGCTGGCTTGCCAAATTCCCCATGCATTCTTCCCTCCTGATAAGTAATATAACTGGTATTGTTTTTTTACGCCTTAACGTGCCGGAAGCGATAACTTTAAGTTCGTTTCTCGGCAATCCGAAGCTTTGCAGATCTAGCGCGGTTATTATGTTCCAGCTCCGCTTCACTTGGTATTATCGGCTTTCTTGCAATTAATTTTAGCTCTGGTTTAAATTCTTCCGGAATAACAGGAAGACCGTGCGGCAATTCAGGCAAGGCACTAGCCTCTTTAAAAACAGACTTACAAATTCGATCTTCAAGGGAGTGAAAAGTAATGACACTAATTCTTCCACCTGGATTTAACAGCGCAATAGCCTGCTGCAAAGAATTTTCAAAAACAGCTAACTCATCATTCACAGCAATGCGAATGGCTTGAAAGATTCTTTTTGCCGGATGTCCGCCTTTTCTGCGTGCGGGTGCCGGAATCGCCTCTTTTATTAATTCAACCAACTGCCCAGTAGTTTCAATTGGGGCATTTTCGCGGACAGTTTCTATTTTCCTAGCAATTTGTTTAGAAAATTTTTCTTCGCCATATTGAAAGAAAATTCTAACCAAAGCTTCGTATTTCCAATGATTGATCACTTCATAGGCAGTAAGAGATGCTTCTTTATCCATTCTCATATCCAGTGGGGCATCATGATGATAACTAAAGCCCCTTTCCGGGTTATCAAGCTGCGGGGAAGAAACGCCTAAATCATACAGCACACCATCGACCTTTAATACATTCAATTTTGCCAATTCTTCAGTCAGATGAAGAAAATTGCTTTTTATGATTGTCAATTTATCCCCATACGAAGCTAGTCTTTCCTGCGCATGAGCAATCGCTGTTTCATCTTGATCAAACGCATATAATTTCCCGTTGTCTCCTAGCATTGAAAGGATTAATTCGCTATGTCCGGCTCCACCCAATGTGCAGTCTACATAGATCCCATCCGGTTTTATATTTAGGCCGGTAACAGCCTCATTTAATAATACAGTTATGTGATTAAACATGTGATTCCACCTTTCCAAACGAACGATTAGGATACGAAAAAATAACGATTATTATATATCAAACCCGATCATATTTTCTGCAATCTCAGCAAAAGAATCCGCAGACTCACTGAAATAATCGTTCCAAATATCTTTGCTCCAGATTTCAATTCGATTGGAAACGCCAAGAACAACACATTCTTTTTCAAGCTTTGCGTAGTTTACGAGCGGGGTTGCAATATTTATGCGGCCTTGTTTATCAATTTCACATTCTGTGGCACCTGAGAAAAAAAAGCGGGTAAATG
This sequence comes from uncultured Bacillus sp., assembly GCA_937902115.1. GTDB lineage: Bacteria > Bacillota > Bacilli > Bacillales > Cytobacillaceae > Bacillus_BD. The sequence goes on from CALGSR010000006.1 coordinate 5,454, forward strand.
CGCGGGCATCTTTTTTTGTGAGCGGAAGGCCTTTTAGTTTTTCCTCAATTACCTTCCATTCGCATATAGGGTAACCAAATAAACATTGATCAAGGCCCCTAGTTAATACAAATAGCTCACCAAGCTCTTCACGGAATTTAGCAGGCACAATCAAACGGCCCTTTACATCAATATTATGATGATATTCGCCCATGAACATACCTGTTACCCCCACTTTCTAAGACAACTTTACCACATCCCTCCACTTTCCTCCACTCATTTTTAATAATTCACCTATCACCAGGATAATTCCTCCTATTTTTTATTGACATATTTAGTGACAGAATGTTCTATATTTTTTTCACAAAGAAAGCCCGCCGATTAGCGAGGTTTGTTTTTATTACCTCATCATACAAAAAAGGACTTTATCCATTGGATAAAGTCCCGCTCCTATATTCTGATGACCTTATGGCTTCCATCAAATGTGTATGATAATTGTGCTAATTCGCCAGGAAAATGGATCCCGTAACGGTTCATATATTGAAGTATATTTAACATCCGTTCCTGCGGCGCGCCCAACGGACGAAGACTATTTTCCACCCGTTTAAATTTATTAAGGATTGTTAGATGCTTTAGCTCAAGAAAAGCATCTGCTTTTACTTTCATAAATTCAATTTGATTAACTAACAAATTCTGATTCTTCTCTAAAAGCGGCTGTAAACCTTTATCAAGTCTATTTTCAATTAATTGATAGTTGTCCAGCAGGTTTTTTATCGTAACCTGAAACAGCTGTTCAAGTTCCAAATCCTTAACAGACGCTAAGTATTCCTGCCTCTGCTGTTCCGTTCCCTTTAATAATACCTCTTCAATCGTCAACCCCAACTCACGTAAATCAGTTTCAACCGAACGATCTAATAGTGTGATATTTAATCGCGGAACAATCGGTGGCATTTTCAGCGAAAAAGTTTCAAAAGCCTTCTTCAGTTCAGCCCAATAGGCAATCTCTCCAGGTCCGGCAATAAAGGCCAGTGTTGGAAACAGCATCTCTTGTGTGATGGGGCGAGTTACCACATTATTACTCAATCGCTCTGGAAATTCAGCCGCTGTCTGCCGTAATTCTGAATGAGTTAATATAACGGCTCCATTTTTTCCAATAAATAGATTTCTTTGCGGATCATATTCCAATAAAATCCGTTCCTTATGATACGGATCGTGGTAAAAGAGATTCGCTGCCTGATCGCTAATATCAATCATATGATTAAGGCCTTTCAGGGAAATATCGTGCTGCATTTCTTTCACACAGCTTGTGATTTCCGTTACGTGTTCAATTTGTGAAAGAAATATTTTTTTCTCCAAACGACGCAGGTCTGGATCAGCGGAATCGACAATTAGTAATCCCTCATCTTTAAATAGCTCCATAATGAAATGAGCAAAAAAGTCTACAAAACTGAAGGATTGTTCTACTGCACCGTAAATAAAGGTAAGAAGCTTATTTGTATGCTCTGTTTCACCAAATATCTCGATGATTTCTTCAATCCATTCTATCGTTTGTTTCCGATTCAGACGAATATCAGAAACCATTTTCTTTTCCCTCATTTGTTCCGGATATACTTCCTTCTGAACTTTCCCCTCTTTTTCAATATAAACATGGTTTACTTCTTGAAAGTCATGATCCTCTCCTGCAATCCAAAAAACAGGAACAACAGGCACATTCAATTCGGCTTCCATTTGCCTGGAAAAAACAATAATAGAGATGATTTTATGGATTGAATAAAGAGGACCCGTTAATATTCCGGCTTGCTGTCCTCCAATAACAGCGACACCATGTTCATCTGCCAGTTTTGTTAATGACAGATCCACCGCTTTTGAACTTGGAAATGGCTTCATATATTTTTCAATACATCGAACAAGTTCTTCCCTCATAAATGTGCGGTTATTTAACTCTTTTAACCTGTCTTTATAATCGGCAGAGAGTTGGAAACGATAATGAAAAAGATTTTGTATATCTGGAGTTCCTCTCAAGTACTCTGCTGCAAACCGATTAACAGCCGGCAGCGAGAGATCAAACATCTCCATTTATGACTTCCTTTCTACTAGCTAAAATTCATCTGTTCTAATCAAAATATTTATTTCTTTGGCCCTGTTAAACTTGGTTGTTGATTTCCGTTCCAGGCACTCCTCGCCACTTCGTGCCTGTGGGGTCTCGCCTGTCTCGCTGTTCTGAGCAGGAGTCTTCGTAGCTTCCACTCCAATCAACAAGGTATTCAAAGCCAGCTTTGGCCTTTAATTCTGCCATTTCTATAAGGCAATCTGCCGGTTGCATTCTGTTAATATAGAATTCCGATTCAGTGCGCTATGTCATTGAAACTGACATACTAACACGCAAAATAAGACCATAAATAAGTAAAACTAAATAAGCAAAACTAAATAACAAAAAAGTAAAACGCCAAAAACCTTTAAACACCTTAGTCAAATGAATTTCATGTTTTATTTTCCAATGAGCAATAACGAATATAGAGGCTGTTAATATTAGAATAATCAATATCAACCATAGTAGAGAACGATCCCAAATGGACATGATCAAATAATGAACACAAATAATTAAAAGCAGTGTGGTTACATCCAAAGCAATTCCCACTGACTTCCGATGTTTTTTAGTTAACAACTTACTTATAATAAAAACGATTATATACCCAAATAACGGGATAGTCACGAAAGTTGCAATGATTGAAGAAACGAATGCTGTCATATAATTACTCCTCCACTTTACACTCCTTCCCTTTCACCGCATAATAAAAAGTCTTTAGTATCGGAGTGTTTATTTCTCTTTCTTCTGCTCTTTCTAAAATATATCCTAAAATTGCATCTGCTTCTGTCTGTCTTTGTTCCTCCAAATCCCGCAGCATAGAAGACTGATTTGCAGCTGTTTTTGCACATACCGCCCGAACATTTTCAAAATAAACTTTGCCATCTTGCAGCATAAGACTTTGTTCAATTTCCGCAAACAAAAGCTGGGATAATTGAAAATAATAGGGATTTTCAATTAATTCTCCATTTTTCACACGCAGCACAGCTGTTAATGGATTAATGACTGCGTTGACGACAAGTTTTTTCAAAAGCATCCTTTCATAGTTCTCTTCAATAGCAAAAGGAAAGATATCTTGATATTGGGAAGCAATCCATGCAAGAAACCCCTGCTGTAATTGCCGATATGATGCAATCTTAGTCATTCCTCTTCCCGTATGGCAAACCCGATTTCCATTCATCCTCATTGCCCCATGCTCCACGTTTGCCAGGTAGATATTACCTGGCAAACGTTCTAGCCACTTTAAATGCCCCATTCCATTTTGTAAAAACACGGTGGTATGATCTGCTCTGCTGTATTTTTGCAACATTTCTACCACACTAGGCAGTTGATATTGTTTTACTGCAATAAATACAGCATCTTCTAATCCACGCCACTCTGAAACTAATTTCACTTCAAGTTCCACTATGTATTCTTCCTTGTCACACAATACCATTAGTCCCTTGTCCTGAAGCAATTCCTTTTGTTCAATTGTACGAACATATAAACAGACCTGATGTTTGCGACTCATATAATAAGCAAATAAAAGCCCAATTGAACCTCCACCAATAATTCCAATTTTCATTTGAACAATTACACATCCTTTTTTTGGGGCAACAGCCTGCTCATGGAAAATATTCTCCTTCTATTATAATAAATAATAGGTACTAGTACAGAAGGTAAAATTAATTATTAAACAAGGATATGTATTCGTTTTCTTTTCTCGTGCCCTTTTCATCTAAATGGTATATACTTGTAGTGTTAATAATCATAATTTTTAGTATATTTTAAAAAAAGACAACTAATATACCTACTCGTTGAAAAACTCTTGCAATTTGCTTAAAGGGGGCTATTCTATGGCAGTGGTTGTTGAAAAACTAAAGGTTAACTATAAAACGCTTGAAGAATTTAAAAAGTTTAAAGAGTACGGCATTCAAGAACTATCGATGTTAGAGGATTTAGAGGCAAACATCATTGAAAATGACAGTAAATCACCATTTTTCGGTATATATTTCGGTGATAAGCTTGTTGCTAGAATGAGCATGTATCAAATTTCCGGTAAAGATAATCGCTATTTTGAACCCGCAGTAGATTATTTAGAAATATGGAAATTGGAAGTTTTGCCTGATTATCAAGGAAAGGGATATGGCACAGCACTTGTAAATTTTGCTAAGCAGAAAGAAATGCCGATAAAAACCAATCCACGAGTAAACTCTAGAGAGTTCTGGAGTAAAATAGGCTTCATTCCTGTCACCTATGAGTTGGATCGTGATTTAGGAGAAAACCCACTTATTTGGTTTCCAGAGGGGATCCATGAAAAACAGAACTAAATCGAAAAGCGGAAGCACCTAACAGCACTGAAGGGAACTTCCCACTAAATAAAAGCAAGCAGACAACTAATTGCCCGCTTGCTTTTTATCTATCCAGTTTCTCTAGATTTCCATTCTTATCCATTTGAAATTTTACCTTTTGAGCAAATTCCTCTTCCTTCAAAACTACCATCTTTCTGGCTCTTTCCATTATTTCAATCAGTGCCTTATAGTCGCTTTCCATTGCTTTCATTTCCTTTTCAAGCCGCTCATTCACAATTGTTACATCCTTCACCTTTTGCTCAAGTGAATATAGTTCTGACTCATATTTAGAGATGATTTCTTGATATTCTGCTGAATCGTGGGCTTTAGCATAAAGTTTATGCAAAAATGAAAGCAGTTCATCAAAAGAAAGGTCCTTTGTCGTTTGTGCAGCGTGCTGCACACTTGAACGTATACTTTCCTCATGAAAAGAGAGAGAATCCTCTGTCTCATCACAAGATAACTCTTTTTCAGCAGCTGGTCGTTTTTTCCCTTCTTTTCGCTGTTTCTTTGCTAGCTCGATTCCGGATTTGTATTGTTTTCTGATCGATGAATTCCAACGAAATCCACAGGCCGCGGCTGTTCTAGATAATTTTTTTCCGACTTCTTCGAAAGCCTGGAGCTGTGTTCCTCCTTCACGGATATAGCGCAATACAACTTCCGCAAGAAGCAAATCTTCATCACGTGTCCATGCGTCCTGACGAGTAGTTGACATCAGAATATCCCTCCTAGTCTTTTTTATTCATTCATATGCTTCTACTAGAAAAGATAGACTGATATCATATTAAATTTCCTGCATTTACTTCTTATTGTTAAACTTCTCCACCTGCTGGTGATGTTCTTCTCTTGCCCAAAGCTTTGCACATTGCTTTATTTCTGCATCAATTCTCTCAACAATGTTGCTTTCCTTCCATCTTCTGACCCCGATCTTCTTATATGCAGCTAGAACATCTTGGTCAACACTAAGGAATCGTTTCAGACTTGTCTCATGCTCCGTATAAATTTCTTGCAGAAAACCTAGTTCTTTTAATGTCTCTGTGCTATATAACTCAGCCTCCAAAAGCATTTTTAAAGCATTTCCCGGAACCATCTTTTCCTGAATCATCGTTCCTCCGCCCCAGCCGGTAGTGATACCAAGCTTTCCTTGCACAAATCCAGCCTTGACACCTTGTCTTGCCAAACGAAAATCGCAGGCTGAAGCCAGCTCACAGCCGCCGCCGACTGCCGTTCCGTTAATAAGTGCCACCGTAGGTATTGGCAGCAGTAAAAGGTCCGTTAATACCCGGCCCATTTTCGAGAGCATTCCATACGCCTCTTCTTCGGTACGTAATTGATGAAAAACAGATAAATCTCCTCCTGAACAGAATGCTTTATCTCCTGCACCCGTAATTACAAGCGCTTTCAACTTTCCATTCGCAGCCAGCTTTACAGCTTCACTTAAACCTTGAATAATATCATAGTCAACGGCATTTCTCTTTTCCGGTCTATTAATGGTAAATAATAAATATCCTTCAGCATGTTCTTCTAGTATGTATGGCTTCACTTTGTTTCCCCCCAAAATAGTTGTCTACTCTAAGTATGAATAATTTTCATATTATTACAACTACTTTTTTCATTCTAAAGATAGACAAAAAGCACAAGAACCAATGGTTCTTGTGCTTTTTATCATCTTTAAAGAAAAATTAGTTGTTTACAACATTTTTTCCTTTATATGTTCCGCAAGCTTTACATACACGGTGAGCTAATTTCATTTCACCGCAGTTTGGGCATTCTGTCATACCTGGCACCTGTAATTTAAAATGAGTGCGACGTTGTCTTTTCGCAGTTTTTGATGTTCTTCTGAAAGGTACAGCCATTATTCCCACCTCCTTAAAGAGTATTAAGAAAAATGAAGGCATATCAATTACTAAAAAGCGTATATCCTGATGTCCTAATATAGAAATTGTCAGTTCTCACTGTTCAGTTGATGTCTTCAATTGTTTCTTATTCATCTTCTGATTAAGTATCAGAAGAGTGATCATTTTGCTCAAAAAATTTAGCAAGTCCAGCAAGACGCGGATCAATTTTCTCTCTCTTGTCCTGCTCAGAAATTACTGCCCAATCCTTTCCAGATTGCGGCGCACCCTCTTCACTGCTATCGTCACAGAAAACCTGCATCGGTACTTCAAGTAATAAAATCTCATGAATAATCGGCATGACGTCGATCACATCACCTTTTACTTGGTGTACTTCCTCTTCGCTTTCATCGGAAAAACCGTTCAGAAGGAAAGTTTCTGTTGTGTCAACATTGATTGGATATTTTACATCAACTAAAGTCCGCGAACAAGGAAGAATGAGATAACCATTTATCGAAAGATGAAATGTTATTCTATTCGAACCAATATCAGCATGGCCGGTAATATGCATCGGTGAAACAAAGCGAATGTTAGTATCAATCTTCATAATTTCATCTGCATGAACCGTCTCGTCTATTGGAAATTCCTTGCTTCTGTATTTTTGCAACTGACTTGTTGTCCATTTCATCTGTATCACTCCAAGGCAACAAAAATAATTATAGCTTTCAAGTTTTTATTTGTCAATATTTTTTCTTTACACCACTAACTAGCGTTTTTCGATGTTTAAAGCGTTCCATTCCTACCCATACTCTTTGTATTGTATCCAATTTATATTTGTTTGCAACTATTTATTTCGATAAAATGAATAAAAGAATAGGTAACAGTAGGAAATAAAGGAGTTTTTTTATTGAAAGCAGTTGGAGTTATTGTTGAATATAACCCTTTTCACTATGGACATGTTTATCATTTAGAAAGAGCAAAGGAAGTCACGGGGGCAGATATTGTCATTGCAGCAATGAGCGGTAATTTTCTCCAAAGAGGGGAGCCAGCCTTAGTTTCTAAATGGGCAAGAACAGAAATGGCATTAACTGGAGGAGCAGACTTGATTTTTGAACTCCCCTATGCATTTGCAGTACAAAAAGCAGAGACTTTTGCAAATGGAGCTGTCTCCTTATTATCTGCTGCCGGATGCGCTTATTTATGCTTTGGCAGTGAATCAGGAAACATCGATGATTTTTATCAAACGTACCAATTTTTGAATCAAAATGATGATGCCTATAAAGCCGCGATTCGCGAATTTTTACAACAGGGAAATAGTTACCCTAAAGCTCTCTCGCTTGCTTTCAAAAGTCTTAGTCCAACAGAGGAATTGATAGATTTAGCGAAACCAAATAATATTCTCGGATTTCAATATGTAACAGCTGCTGAAAAACAGCACGCTGCACTTAAAATGGCAACAATTCAGAGAAAAAATGCAGACTATCATGACGAAGAATTTACATCCGCACCTATTGCCAGTGCAACGAGTATTCGAAAAGCTTTATTTTCACAGGATTCTAAAAAAGACTCTATTGCATCCTATGTACCTGAATATTCGTATCAGATATTGCTGCAGTACCACAAAACATTCGGCAATTTTCATAACTGGGATAATTATTGGCCGTTTATTAAACTAGCATTGTTACAGACAAATGCTGAAGATCTAAAGCAAATATATGAAATGGAGGAAGGTTTAGAAAATAGATTCCTTGCTGCAGCGTTAAAAGCAGAGACTTTTGCCCAATTTATGAATGCAGTAAAAACGAAGAGATACACTTGGACACGCTTGCAACGGGCATTAACACATGTTCTTACCCGGACAACAAAAGAAGATTTAATAATGAAAGATGAAAAAGTAACCTATCTAAGACTTCTAGGGATGACAGAAAACGGCCGTGCCTATTTAAATCGTTACAAAAAGGACATCCCTCTGCCGCTCATTGTTAAGCGTGCTGCTTTTGACGATCCACTCATTCGCATCGATTCAAAAGCAGCTCGGATTCATGCCATGGGGCTGCCAGCAAAATACCAGCAAAAAGCAATCGAGCTGGAATTCTCGCAGCAGCCAATTTATTTTAAAAAAAAATAAAGCAGGCTGCCCCTAAGTCTGCTTTATTTTTTTGCCTCTAAGTTATGCAAATAATCTACCGCGTCATCAAAAGTATTCACAGGTACAATCTTCATGTCTGTTCCAATATCCTCAGCCGTTTCAACTGCGGCATTGTAATTGGAATCTTTATTTCCATTTTCGTTTGGCGCAAGAAAGATTTTAGCACCCGCTTTATCTGCAGCAATAATTTTTTGCTCAATTCCGCCAATTCTACCCACTGTCCCATCTGGAGAAATCGTGCCCGTACCAGCAATTTCATAACCTTTTGTCAGATCATCTTTTGTCAGTTGATTATAAATTTCAAGCGAAAACATAAAACCTGCTGAAGGGCCGCCTATTTCCTCTGTATTCACTGAAACTTCAGGTTCTACAAGAATTTGTTTATCATCAACCAAACCAATCCCCACACCTGCACGCCCCTTATGATCAGCATCTTTAAAATGGTCGATCATTAATTCAGCATCGTGTGTTTCATGATTTCTTTCATAGGTGAGTACAATCGTATCGCCTGCTTTTTTTTCGCCTACATAGTCAAGAAATTCTTCTGAAGATGCAAATTCATCGTCATCAACTTTAAAAATTCGATCCCCCGGCTTAAGTTTACCCTCTGCAGGCATTTCCGGAATAACATTCAATACATAGACACCCGTATATTCATATTGAACTGGTTTTCCTGCCTTTTTGTAGGCTATTTCAATAGCCGCTAATTTAGACGCATCCATTAAATGAAGCTGACGGACATTATATTCCTCGTCCGTTTCCTCGTCACTTCTCACTTCTTCTAATGGATAAATTTTCTGGTACTTACTGATTTTCGCCATAGCATAGGAATAAATATTTGCTCTCCCCATGCGAACAGTCGTTAACATGAAACTTCCTTTTCCCTCATAACCGCCTTCTACCTCAATAATCGGGTCAAGCTCCTTTGCCATCCCTGGTTTAGAAACATAGTATGGCAATGAAAAAAAAGAAAGGGCCAACAAAAGGGCCATGATGATGATCAATCTGCGAAGTACTTTATGGCCTTTCATTCCTGGTGAGTCTCCTTCCACTGTTCAATCGTTTTGCGTATATGAGAAATATGCTTTTGCGCCTCTTCTTCACCAATCACGATAATCTCATCAATATTGGTAAAGCTGCGGGAACTGTATTTTTCAACTTTAGGGCGAATCATGACATCTGAAGCAATCTGGCGGTGCTCCACCAGCTCCATTTGCATGATATCCAAGCTTTGCATAATCACATCATAGATCGAAGTAATTTCTGCATTTTTATTAATATGAGAAATATCAACGGCAATTATTATATCTGCGCCCATTTCCTTCACCACTGAAACAGGTATACGATCAACCACTCCGCCATCCACTAAGAGACGGCCGTTTACCTTTTCCGGCACAAAAATCCCCGGTATTGAAATACTTGCTCTTACAGCTTCTTCAATCGGACCTTCAGTAAAAACAACCTTCTCCCCTGTTAAAAGGTCTGTAGCTACAACAGCAACGGGCACCATTAATTCCTCAAGCTTTTTTCCTTTTGTAAAAACACGAATTAATTCCTTAACTCTTTTCCCGGCAATAAACCCCATTTTTGGAACTGTAAAATCGAGATAGTATTTTCGTTTAAAAGCTCTTGAAATTTTATACATTCTTTCCATATCGATTCCCGCGCCATAAAAACAAGCAACTAATGATCCCATACTGCTGCCTGCTATATAATCGATGGGTATACCATTTTTCACCAATGCCTTTATAACCCCTAAATGGGCAAAGCCGCGCGCCCCTCCCGAACCAAGTGCTAAACCAATTTTTGGCCGGACCAATAAAATCCCCTCTCTCACAAGTACTTGTTGGATATAGTTAAATCTTATGGTCTATTTTGCCGTTCTATGAGTATATTCAATTATATGAGGACAGGACTAAACCGCCTGTCTGTTTTCTCGCATACACAGTCAGCATCGCTTTTATTAGTTTACCACCGTTTACATATTATGGATAGATAGTTTACCTTGAGGGAGGATCTGAAGTGTTTCGTTCCAAATTAAAAAGCATTGTCTTAGCCTTATCCGTCACATTAATGGCTTTATCACTTATCGCTTTTCCTCAAGAATCCGTCGCTGCCTCTGTTCGAGGACTAAACATGTGGTTGGAAATCGTTTTTCCCTCTTTACTGCCTTTTTTTATTATATCAGAAATGTTAATTGGCTTTGGTGTTGTTCGCTTCATCGGAGTATTACTCGACCCCTTCATGAGACCATTGTTTCGTGTTCCCGGTGCAGGAGGCTTTGTCATGGCCATGGGCATGGCATCCGGTTTTCCAGCCGGTGCCAAGCTAACCGCAAGACTTCGGCAAGAAGGACAATTAACGAAAATTGAAGCAGAACGATTAGCCTCCTTTACCAATTCCTCCAATCCACTCTTTATATTCGGTGCCGTATCAGTAGGATTCTTTGAAAATGCCAAACTTGGCATTTTACTGGCAACGGCACATTACTTAGGAAATATTACTGTCGGTTTACTCATGAGATTTTACGGCAAAGAAGAGATAAGAAAAAGAAAGCAGGAATCAAAGAATAGAAATATATCAATCAGGGCAGCTTTTTCTGCTCTCCATCAAACAAGAATTGAAGACAAGCGCCCAATTGGCAAATTACTTGGAGATGCAGTCATGTCATCTGTTCAAACCTTATTAATGATTGGCGGCTTTATCATTTTATTTTCTGTTTTAAATCAATTGCTCTTTCTTCTCCACCTTACGCCTTTTTTCGCTAACATCGTGAAAGTTTTTTTCCAAGTGATTCAAATGCCTGTGGAGTTAAGTATTCCCTTTATATCAGGAATATTTGAAATTACATTAGGAAGTCAATTAATAAGCAACATTAAAAATGTGGCATTAATGGAAAAGGCTGTTTTAACAAGTCTAATTTTAGGATTCAGCGGCTTAAGCGTTCATGCCCAGGTAGCCAGCATTCTGGCACAAACAGACATTAAGTTTAAACCATTTTTTTTCGCCAGAATTTTACAAGGGATATTTGCCGCATTTTATACTTTTATCCTTTGGCAACCGCTTTATACAGGAGTTATCATCCATGAGAAACCTGAAGCGATACCCGTCATCTTCTTTCAAAAAGCCTCTTATCAATGGGTAGATTTTGGACCATTATTTACAATCTGCATCCTAACTGTTTATGTAATTATTTATGCGAAAAGGTTGGTATGGACAAAAAAATACTAAAAGATGAGCATTGCCGTCCTACTCATCTTTTAGTATTTTATTTAAAAGGTAAATTTTTCCTTTAGTGCTTTTTCAACAATTTCCGGTACCAGCTCAGAAATATCCGCCCCATATTTTGCAACTTCCTTTACAATACTGGAGCTTAAGAAAGAGTTTTTATTTCTTGTCATGATAAAAAAGGTTTCAAGATCATGATTTAATAATCGATTCATTGATGTAATCTGCATCTCATACTCAAAATCAGAAACCGCACGAAGTCCTCTAATATTAGCTATCGCGCCGACCTTCCTTGCATAATCAACTAATAGTCCCGAATAGGAATCTACTTCGACATTCGAATATTGCTTTGTGACTGCCTTAATTAATTTAAGTCTTTCCTCAACAGAGAATAGAGGGTTCTTCGATTCATTATTTAACACAACAACATATAATTTATCAAATATACGGGAGCTCCTTGATATAATATCTAAATGACCATTGGTAATCGGGTCAAAACTCCCCGGACATATTGCAATTCGTTCCATGTTCTCCTCCTACATTTTCCCGCACACATAGATAGAAACAGTTGTGATGCCATATTGTTCTTCCTTACTTTTAATAAAGTCTGCTATTTGATCAGGTAATTGAAATTCCGATCCATACTCACATATAATCGCCCCGTCTGGATCCAGTAATTTATTCTCACCAATCTTTTCCACTAACTTTTCCAAC
>CALGSR010000007.1 GCA_937902115.1 uncultured Bacillus sp.
CGACAAGTGGCAATAAATGAAGGCAAACCTGAGGAAGAGCGGGAGCTGATTGACATCATGAATTTCGCACATATGATCGTGAGCAAATTATATGCACATGAAAATTCTATGGATAAATATTCTGCAGAGATAGAAAAATTGGAGACTAAAACACAGGAAGAAAAAGAACAATTTGTCATGGAAAATATAAATAAACTAGACGTATATCTGAATGAAGATGGTCATTTTGTATTTATCTACACAGGACCACTACCAGACGAAGAACTCGTCGTTAAATAAGGAACAAGGCTTTCCTTAACAGGGTGGCTTTTATAACAGATTTAAGAAAGGCTAAGAGCTGATTTGTCGGTTACTTGCTTTTCTTTTTTTTTGACTATTTCTTCACCTGAAAGAAGTTTATCTATTAATGCATGATTACATTGGGCGGATGTCTAGCCAAATTGGATTCTTTGTCATAGGTTAATTAATGATAAAAAAAGATAGGTTTTTTTGAAATCTGAGAAGGGGCTGAAAATAATGTATTATGTTCCTAATAGGTATCCATATCAACATCCATATTATGGGAATGAACAAATGTATTTTGATGAGAGGGATTCTGGTTACTTGTCTCCCGATGGTGCAGGCTATGAAAACAGTTATGGTTCCAATCCTTCGTTCAATGGGTACGAAAGGGTTTCATTAAGGGATCACGGGCCAAACCCATTTACCATTGATATTAATGAGGCTGCAAAACAAAACAAAACCTTTCGTACAGCACTTTGGACGGGGCCTCATTTGCAAGTAACTTTAATGAGCATTGGTGTTGGAGAAGATATAGGGTTGGAAATGCACCCCAACGTAGACCAATTCCTCCGTATTGAACAAGGGCATGGGGTTGTAAGAATGGGTAAAAGGAGAAATCAATTAAATTTTGTTAGAAATGTCAAGGATGATTCCGCCATCTTCATACCGGCGGGAACATGGCATAATTTAATAAATACTGCAAATATTCCACTTAAACTATACTCGATTTATGCTCCGCCAAACCATCCATTCGGCACGGTTCATACAACAAAATCAGAGGCAATGGCTGCGGAACATGAGCATGGCCATGGAAGGAACTATTGCGGCTATTGACTGACCTTGAATGAAAAATTAGAAAATTGATAAAGAAACAGCTTAAGAAATAGAAATAAATACTTTTTGGGTTTTGCCATAAGAATGGTAAAACCCTATTTAACTGTTCATTATCTGGAGAAGAACATCATAAAAAAACATGCATTAGAGCAAACTAAGAATGATGAATCCGAACACAATCAAATCTATAAATAGTCAAAGATTACATAATAATGTTATTTAGAGAAGTTAGATTACACTTGAAATAAGGTGGCTATTATGTCTTGGTTATTGGTTCCGATTATGATTTGGCTTGCGGCACTGATCGTGCTCGGATTACCGAAAATGATTGAAAAAAGGTTACATAAAATAAAAATGAACCTAAAGGTTGAAGCGGAAGCAGCTGCCAAAAGCAACCCGGAAGAAAGTATTTATAAAGGGATTGAGAAAGGTCTTTTAGATTTAGGCTCCATGCAAAGTCTGTGCTTTTTCAGCTCCATTATCGGTTTATTATTGATGGCTCTTGGTACGGTGGCTCTATGTGCAGTTTTATTGCTTTAATTGTTGTGTGAAAAAGAGATAATCTAAAAAGGCAAACAGACACGCACTGTTTGCTTTTTTGTGCTTCGCGGATGAGAAAGTGGATGTTCAGACATAGAATCCTGCATAATTGGATTAGCTTAGATCGGCAAAGTGGATGAGTACAAAATTATTTATTACTATTAAAATAGAGGGTAAAAAATATTCTAAAAATTGACCAAATTTTTCTATCAAAGAGAGGGAATAGGATGAATGCACTAAATCAAGCTGAAAAAAGGCAAAAAATAGAGCCATCGCCACAGGTTTACAAACAATCATCCTGGCTTATTTTGCTTGGGATTATCTTTATAGCGGTAAATTTACGAGCACCTTTAACTTCGGTGGGGCCAATTGTAGAATTGATTCGTGATGATTTGCAGCTATCGAATACTCTAGCTGGGATGATTACAACACTTCCATTGCTTGCTTTTGCTGTTTTGTCCCCCTTTGTACCGACATGGGGACAAAAATATGGGATTGAAAGGGTTCTATTTGTTTCGATTATCCTGCTAACAATTGGAGTGGTGTTTCGCACTTTTTCAGGAGCAGCCTCTTTATATATTGGAACGGCCATTCTTGGAACGGCCATTGCCGCTTGTAATGTGCTGCTTCCTGGATTGATCAAACGAGAATATCCTGAACGAATCGGTCTAATGACAGGTGTGTACTCAATTACGATGAATTTATTTGGTGCGGTTGCAACCGGCATTGGGATCCCGGTAGCGGTAGGATTAGGCTTTGGCTGGCAGGGGGCACTGGGAATTTGGGGTATTTTAAGCTTCATTTCAATTCTGTTTTGGATTCCGCAAGTCAAACGGCGCTCGATCAAGAAACCAGTGATCCAATCTTCAGTAAGCGGGCAAAAGGTGAATTTATGGAAATCAGCACTTGCTTGGCAAGTAACGTTGTTTATGGGATTACAATCAACCTTGTTTTATGTCTTAGTAGCTTGGCTCCCGGAAATTCTGAAGGCTCAGGGAGTAAGCTTTGAACAATCGGGATGGCTTGTCTCTGTAATGCAGCTTACTGTGCTCCCAGTTACTTTTATTGCACCAATTCTTGCTGGCCAGATGAAAAATCAACGTATACTCGTAACGGTTACCGCCGTATGTTTTCTAGCTGGAATTATTGGGCTTCTTTATGGAAGTGTAAGCTCAATGATTATCTGGGTGATTCTCTTAGGAATCGGGGCAGGTTTTGCCTTTGGACTGGCGATGATTTTTTTCAGCCTTCGTACGGTGAATGCCGGGCAAGCCGCAGAGTTATCCGGAATGGCCCAATCGGTTGGTTACTTACTGGCGGCTATGTGCCCAATGTTATTCGGATATCTTAATGATCTGACCAATAGCTGGACGATTCCACTTCTAATATTGGCGGGTATTTCCATTCTGCTCTTCCTATTTGGCCTTGGAGCAGGCAGAAATCAATATGTAACTTCTCACAATATTGGATGATCACAAAGGGACTTTTTAGATTTACCATAATAATCAGAACTTGATGCCAAAGGTTAAGTAATAATAGGAGAAAATTAATAAAGGTCAAATTTATAGAATAATAATAAAAAGTGATTTCAAATATAAATAGTAATCGGCATTGAGCTGATAGTCTTTATTTTATTGATTTTATAAGGGAAGTTAGGGAGGAGCATCTATGGGGAAACGAATCGGAATTTATCTAGTTGGACTTGCATTAAATGCATTAGGGATTGCCTTTATTATTTTTTCAGCTGTGGGGGCCGGTGCTTGGGATACGGTTGCCATCGGACTAAATCATACTTTAGGACTGACGATTGGTGCTTGTACCGTGATTATACAAGTGTTTGTTGTTTTAGTTACTGGAATCATTGAAAGAAAAAGACTGCAATATGAATCGATTATCGCAATTGTTATTCGCAGTGTTTTTTTAGATGCCTGGATTTTCCTCGTGTTTGCTCAGATGCCGCTGGCTGCATCATGGGAAATACAATGGTTGTATTTTATCGTTGGAATCCTTTCGATGGGGATTGGTATTGGCATTTACGTCGAAGCACATTTTCCAAAGTCGCCAATTGATGGCCTCATGCTTGCGATTCACAATCGATTTAAGTGGACGCTGAACACTTCAAGAATCATCGTGGAATTAAGTGGAGCCATTATTGGGTTTCTACTAGCTGGACCAGTAGGCTTAGGAACATTAATCATCGCTTTATTGGTTGGGAAAATTATTCAAATAACCAATGGGAAAGTAAAACAGGTTTTAAATATGGAAGGGGTGCCCTTCAGTCCTTCTTCTTAAATAAATAAATAATGAAACGATCCTGCTTTGTATTTTTTCGCTTTAAAGCTATCTATGATAACAAGCATTTTATTGGGTAGAAACCTATTGTTTCTAGTATACTAATTAGCGAATAGAAATAAGGGAGTGGAATCATGAGCATACAAATAGAAATGTGGACAGATTTTGCTTGTCCGTTCTGTTATATAGGAAAAAGGCGGTTGGAGAAAGCGATTCAACAGCTTGAACACCCAGTTGAAGTGACGTACCGCTGTTTTGAACTGGACCCGACAATGGGGCGCGAAGTAAAAGAAAACATGTATGAAATGTTGGCTCGTAAATATGGTATGAGCATCGAACAAGCAAAAGCCAATACGCAAAACGTGGTTCAAATGGCTAAGGAAGTTGGGCTCGATTATCAAATGGATACGCTAATATTAACAAATACCTTTGATGCCCATCGTTTGACGATGTATGCGAAAACACAAGGTTTAATGAAAGAAATGACGGAAAGAATTTTGCACGCCTATTTTACCGAATCCAAGCATATTGGCAATCATCAAACATTAACTGATTTGGCAGTAGAGATAGGGCTAAACCGGGAAGCCGTGGAAAAAATGCTGGCAAGTGATGAGATGACAGCAGAGGTTCTTAATGATAAACAAACAGCCAAACAATATAACATTTCAAGTGTTCCTTTCTTTCTCATTAATAAAAAATATGCTATTACAGGTGCACAGCCAACAGAGGCATTTATTCAGGCTTTGGAAAAAATTATCGCAGAGGATAAAATAGTTGTATTAAACAACGAAGAGGGAGCAAGCTGTGATGATGACGGATGTGAAATTCCTAAAAAGTAGGAAAATCATTTAATATCCCAATAAAATTAGCTTCATGAATCTGCAATAGGGATTTGGAAGCTAGTTTTTATTTTGTTCCTTGTACATATCGCATTTGTTTCACGTCCTAGTGATATAATAAACAGGAACAGAATTCCATTCAGTGAGAGGAGAATATTCATGAGTAATGAGCAATTTGAACGAATTAATAAAGGAAAAGGATTTATAGCTGCCCTAGATCAAAGTGGAGGAAGTACTCCTAAAGCACTTAAGGTCTATGGGATTAATGAAGACCGATATTCTAATGATGAAGAAATGTTTGCATTAGTTCATGAAATGAGAACACGGATTATCAAAAGTCCAGCGTTTGATTCCCAGTATGTATTGGGAGCAATCTTGTTCGAGAACACAATGGATCGATTGATTGACGGTCAATACAGTGCAGATTATCTATGGGAGAAAAAAGGAGTTATCCCTTTTCTAAAAGTAGATAAAGGACTTGCTGATCTGCAAGACGGTGTTCAAGTCATGAAGCCGATTAATGGTTTGGACGAACTTCTGAAACGGGCCAAAGAACGCAACATTTTCGGTACGAAAATGCGTTCCGTGATTAAGGAAGCGAACCCGACCGGGATTAAAAAGATAGTGCAGCAGCAGTTTGATGTGGCAAAACAAATCGCAGCGGCAGGACTTATTCCAATTATTGAACCGGAAGTGGATATTAATAGCGTGGATAAGGCAGAATCAGAAAAAATATTAAAAGAAGAGCTGAAAAAACAATTAGCTTCCCTTGACTCAGATGTGAAAGTGATGTTTAAGCTTACCATTCCTACAGAAGATGATTTCTATCGTGAATTACTTGATGACCCTCATGTTGTACGAATAGTTGCACTATCAGGCGGCTATAGCCAGGCTGAAGCCAATGAAAAACTGGTTCGTAATCATGGAGTTATTGCAAGCTTTTCACGTGCGTTATCAGAGGGACTCGCGGATGATCAAACCGAGGATGAATTTAACGCAAAGCTATCCCAATCCGTTAAGAGTATTTTTGAAGCATCCAACTCTTAATAGGGAACACACAAAAAACACCTCAAGCCGCAAAGAAAAGCATGAGGTGTTTTTGCTTTGCAATGTTAGACCATGTCTCTAAATTATAGAGAAAAAATTCAATTAATTGCATATCTTAATAATAGGTTGTATTATTATGTATACTAGTATATGCTGTCAATAAAAAATGATGAATGAATAAAACAGGAGTGAAATAATTTGAATACAAAAGAATTTGAAGTGATGGTGCAAAAGGCTATTAATGTGGCTCCCGATTGGTTGAAAGACGATGTTAAATATATTGTTGAAAAAGAGAAGGATATAAGAATCAGCAGTGTAATCAGTAAATTATATAATCAATATTCATTCAACTTGTCACATATTTTTGCTTCCATGCACCGGGATATTGAATGGACAAATATCTCCAGAGAACGATTAACGTTCATTGATAATAATCTTGACTTGATTGATTATATGGTAAAAGAATTTAAAAAATCCAGTTAAGCAGCGGCTTCCAATCAAGCATGATGGCGGAATAGATAATATCTTTCAGACTCAGTAGGAAAAGTAAAGCCACCCGTTCTTATTAAGGCGGGTGGTTTTACTTTAATTTTCAACGGAGGGGTTTAAACGATTTCATGGGCTATGAGAATAAATGTTTGCTATAATAGTAGTGATGCTGAAATATTTCTGCATGATTATTATGATTTGGAGTGAACAACCATGAAACTAACGAATGCAGTTGTAAAAGATGTGAATGTTGAAAGTTCAACCTTTAATGTCCTTTTGACGTTCTCCAGTAATCGTCACGCTTTATTAAATTGCCGTAATGATGGCCGTTTGAAAGCCTATAACATTTCGGTCATGGGAGGCGAATGTCCTTGCTGCTTAAAGCCAAATTGCCCGAGTCTTTTTGCAAAACGTCATGAATTGCTTCAAGAAGCACAGTATTTAACGGAATTTCCGCCAGTAAGATCTTCCGTTTACAAATAAATCAAAAGGCAGATTAGGAGTATTTCCTGTCTGTCTTTTTATTTAAAGGCTCTGTTAAACTCGATTGTTGATTTCCGTTCCAGGCACGTGCGGTTCTGC
>CALGSR010000008.1 GCA_937902115.1 uncultured Bacillus sp.
TTTGTGTCTCAAAGCCCTTGGGACTCTAAGGGTTTAATTTATGAAATTGATTCATTTGTTAGCCTTTTTAATTTTTAACATTGAATTGGCGTTTACCTGAAATTCATATGGAACTTTAACCTCTTCAACTACGCAACCGTTCTCAGCAAAATAATTTATTAATTTATCTAAGTGTTCATATCGCTTTCCTTCCAAATTCTCTAAAGGAAAAATGCGAATTTCCTCTTTAGAAACCCTCAATAACTCATTTAGTGTTTTTATATGGAATTGATAATCCAATCGGTCATCGTACATAAATAGAAAATGTGCAGAAAGAATAATATCAAACTCCGCATCTTTAAACGGTAAAGAAGGTAAAGTTACAGGTACATATCGTTCGCTAGATTTCCTAATGTCATTAGCACATTCTTTTAGCGCACTCAAACGATGTTTCTTGAGACCATCGATATCTTTGAAATAATTCCAAATATAATTATTTTTTGCTTTTTCCATGTGTTCCATCGCATGTTCAATATCTTGCAACCCCTTATTTTCAAGCTCTTCCCCTGAATAATAATAAGCAATATCACATGCCGTTACGTCTAATCCTAATTGATTACCTATAGCAGTAAATGAACACGCTCCTGCTGGACAATCCAGTATTCTTTTCCCTTTCAGCTCTTCTTCCGAAAGAGTAAACATATCTAAATACTCTTCAAAGGTTCTTCCGATAAAAACAATTCGCTCTAAATCCAATTTTATACTCTGCCCAACTCGACTCAACAAAACTCACCCCAATATAAAGAATTAAATAAGTAAATTCATGGGATAATCCTTCTAGAAATATTTTACACTTAAACCAAAGTAAATTAGTGCTGAAACTATAAGTACGCTCGAAAAAAATAAAGCTTTATTAAGTTTAGACCAGCTATTCATCCATCCCCATCTTTTTCTATCCATATCAAACCAAAGGTAGTCGGCAAGTACAGCCGCCATCATAATGATGGCGATTATTATCGGACTCATACAACACCCCTCCATCCATATACATTTATTTACATATACGTTTGTATTTAAAAGAAGTTTCATTAAATCTTATGCTTATTTTTAGGGTTCTTTTTAAATTCAAAACGCCCTTCTTGTATTCAAGAAGGGTGCCGCCAAATAATCAGAGTTTAATTGTTTAAAAAAGGACCATTGAGCATAATACTCAGTTCCGTACTTTTCATCTAAATTAGTCCATCTTTTTATCAACATTCCTTCATCTATTCTTCTATAAGACAGCACATTATCTTTAAAATTAAAATCATAAAACTGATATGGCTTAGTTAATTTACTTGATAAGTAAAAAGGAATTAGCAACAAAGTTACGAATTCCTTCTTAATAATAGCTATTTTGTTATTCACCTGTTTCAGCAAACCGTTTGATTCCTTCACCTATTTCATCACGAACCCGCCTGAAAACTGTCCATTTTTCCTCCTCTGTTCCCTCTGCCCTAGCTGGGTCATCGAAACCCCAGTGTTCCCGTTTTACTTCAGGTGGGGTAACAGGGCATTTATCGGCAGCGTCACCGCATAATGTAACAACTAAATTCGCATTGTTCAAAATTTCAGAATCAATAATATCAGAAGTTTGATTTGAAATATCTATTCCTACTTCCTTCATCGCTTTTACGGCATTAGGGTTTAAACCATGTGCTTCAATACCTGCGCTACGAACTTCCCACTCATTACTTAAATATTTCTTTGCCCAACCTTCTGCCATCTGGCTTCGGCATGAATTCCCAGTACATAAAAAATAAATTGTTTTTTTGTTTGACATCAGTAGTTCCTCCGGATTTTATTATTGTATAGTTGCTCTGAAGTATTTCTTTTTCCATCGTAAAGCTACACTAACAAGAGCAATTAAGACAGGCACTTCTACTAACGGCCCAATAACCGCAGCGAATGCAGCACCACTGTTTATTCCAAATACAGCAACTGCAACTGCAATGGCTAATTCAAAATTATTACTTGCGGCCGTAAAGGAAAGCGCTGCTGTTACTGGATAGGTTGCACCAGCTTTTCTAGAAGCAAAGAACGACACAGCAAACATAATTAAGAAATAAATAAGTAAGGGGATAGCAATTCGAACGACATCAAGTGGCAGCGCGATAATTTGATCTCCTTTTAAAGAAAACATCATGACAATCGTAAATAACAAGGCAATCAATGTAAGGGGAGAAATTTTAGGCAAGAATTTTGCTTCATACCATTCCTTTCCTTTTACCTTAATCCCAATAAAGCGAGTTAACATTCCCGCAACAAATGGAATTCCTAAATAGATAAGTACGCTTTTCGCAATGTCCCACATCGAGATAAAGACAGATAAATTTTTCAATCCGAAAACACCGGGAAGAACATTTAAAAAGAAGTAAGCAAAAACAGAATAAAATAAAATCTGAAATACAGAATTAAAAGCCACTAACCCAGCTACATATTCACGATCTCCTCTAGCTAAATCATTCCATACAATGACCATTGCAATGCAACGAGCCAGCCCAATCATAATCAGCCCAGCCATATATTCTGGTTTATCATGTAAAAAGATGATTGCTAGGAAGAACATTAAGAAAGGTCCTAATAACCAGTTCTGAAATAAGGATAGTAAGAGCACTTTCCAATCCTTAAAAACACGCCACATTTCTTCATACTTTACCTTTGCAAGAGGTGGATACATCATAATAATTAGACCGATGGCAATTGGAATATTTGTGGTACCTACTGAGAAGGTATCCAGTACATCTTTAAAATTAGGAGCTGCTACCCCAATTAGAATCCCTAACAACATTGCTGCAAATATCCATAGCGTTAAATATCGATCTAAAATTGAAAGTTTCTTCGTTAAACTTTGATTTGACACCTTAATCACTCCTTATGGATGTCACTAACAATTGCATTTAATAATTGAAATCTCTTCTAATACGTCTATGATAGCTTGGATATATGGTGGTAAAGAGGCATTTAATCGATAATGCTTCCATGTCCCTTCCGGCCTCTCAGTAATAATTCCAGCCTCTTTTAATTTTTTCAGTTGCTGACTTACAGCGGGTTGAGAAATCTCTAATACATCAACAAAGTCACAAGCACATACTTCCCCCTTTTTGAGACAAGCCAATAACTTTAAGCGATTGGGGTCACTCACAGCTTTTAATTGTTTCGCCATTAATTCAAGATTATCCAAATAAGTCGTCTCCTTCATATATAATAATTCACTTATATAATAATTCACTTATATGTTGATTGCAAGATATTTTTTGTTCAGATAACTTGCCCCTTTAATTATAATTTCTCAATCTCCTTTAAAATCTGGAATCATAGAAATCTCATAATTTAGATGTCACCGTTTCGCTTGAAGAATTTAATCAAATTCAAAATGGAATGACTTATGAAGAAGTGGCAGCCAATATCGGCGGTGAAGGAAATTTATTATCAGAATCTGGAGAGAAAGGAACAGATTTTTATACTGTTATGTATGATTATAAAGGTGAAGGAGATTTTGGAGCAAATGCAAACTTTATGTTCCAAGGCGGAAAATTACAAAACAAAGCGCAATTTGGGCTTAAATAGTATTAACAGTCCCCTACTCGCTGAGTACGGGACTTTTTAATTTAAAAGTACTATATATAAAAATTCGCACAGGTACCTTTTAATAAAAAGAAGCGAGATGTTGTGCAAACGGTATGTCCTTCGATATAGGGTGAAACCATATAATTTACATTTTCATGTTATAATATTAATATACTAGAATACTTTAAGGGGATTACGCATGAAAAAAACAGTTATAGTGGTTATACAATTATTATTCCTTTGGCTCTTAAATGAATTAGGGGATTTTTTAGTTCAAACCTTTCATTTACCCGTGCCAGGAAATGTTTTAGGGATGGTTATCTTATTCGTGCTGTTAATAACAGGTGGTGTGAAGTTAAATTGGATTGAGGATGCTTCGTCGTTATTAATCAAACACCTGGCCTTTTTCTTTATTCCTATCGCAGTTGGATTAATGAATTTCGGTTCGTTATTTTTAAAAAATGGACTGGCGTTGGTAATTGTTATCGTTGGCAGCATCCTGGTTGGAATGTATGTAACGGGGATTGTTTCGCAAGGTTTGGCTAAAAAGAAGGGTGGTGCAGAAGATGCTCATTCTCATCACACTGCTTAGTATAATTATTACAATTGGAGCCTATTTGCTTTCAAGAGTGGCATCGAAACGGTATCCTTCCCCGTTAACAACACCAGTATTTTTTAGTACAACGTTAATCATTATCCTGCTGCTTTTACTAGATATCAACTATGAGGATTACACAATCGCTAAAGAGATTATGACTTTTTTATTGGGTCCTGCAACCGTTGCGTTAGCTGTCCCATTATATAGGTATCGCGATATGATTAAAAAACATAGCGGTCCTGCATTACTTGGTATTGTTATTGGAACGGTGTCGACTATTATTTCTGCAGTCTTTTTAGCAAAAATATTGAACTTGTCAAATGAGATTATTGCTTCGGTTAGTGTAAAATCTGTTACTGTCCCTGTAGCTGTCGAGGTTTCCTCGATGATTGGCGGGGATCCTGCCTTAACAGCGGCATTCGTGGTCGCGACTGGTATTCTTGGTACTACACTAGGCCCATGGTTGATGAATGTAACAAACATTACACACCCTCTTTCCAGAGGACTCGCTCTTGGTACGATTTCTCACGGTCAAGGTACTGCTCAAGCAGCAACGGAAGGTGAACTTCAGGGAGCAATCGCAGGGGTGGCAATGGGACTCGCGGCTATTTTCACAGCAATTATTATACCGATGATTGTACCGTTCTTTTTATAATGAGGGCGAGATCATTATAGTCGAAAACACCTTAGGAACCTTCACACTTAAACGTACCTGCCTCATTTGTGTGATAAGGTCAGCCGGAATTTCCGGTTGACCTTTTTTAGCTTAACTATTTTCCTTTACAATGAAATCATAAGTAATTAGGAGGAGAGACCTCTTTTACAAAAAATATGCCGTCAAGCTGCTCTTTCGGAACAATCAAGGTTGGCATCATCCCAGAATTTAAGATCACCGTCTTGCGAAAAATCCACTTATTGTCTTCATTTGGTGACTTTCTGGAAAAATCAAGAAATGATATGGGAGCTGGGTGATGATTCATATAATCTTCGAGGCTTTTCTTGGCTGGTTTGCTTAGTTTCTCATATGATTTCTTATCAAAGGTAACTTCCCCATGATACATAAAAAATCCTAGATAATAGGATTGACTTTCCAACTCCTGACTCATTAAAGAACCCATCGGTCGATAACTACCACTAATATTTTTAAATATATGGTTATTATGAGCCCAAATGATGATTTTTTCATTCGGGTATAGTTCGTTACAAATCCATTCTAGATTCCCAGCCATTATCTGATCACGAATTTTAAAGTATTGACCTTTGCCGGCAGTCAGATGTTTTAAAAAGGACCTTTTGTTCTCTAATTCCTTTTCAATAACATCATATTCATTTTTCAGCTCACCTTGGACAAAATCCTCTTCTAATTCCTTCAGCATATGATGTAAATGAGTAATCAACTCATCTAGTTCCTTTTGATTTTCAAGAAATTCTTTCTTCTAGCTTTATAGCTGCCAATACGCTGATACCAAAATGACGCTCTTTCCTCTAGCTTTTTTGTATTTTGTAAAAATTCTGATGGAAATTCAACATTTATTTTATCTAAGAACGCTGCAAACAAACTTTGTTTCACAGAAGGCTGAAAGTCAAAACCAATAAGCTTCAGATCCTCATTTTTTTTGATTAACTCGAATAAAGAATGGGTTTCTTCTGTTTTCCACAAAGAAAAGATTGATTTATCCATCAATTCAGCTACGGAAAGTTCATCTTTTAAATCATTCGAACTATAGCACTCACTTAGGCCGCTTTCAAATGCAATGACTTTAAATCCCATTTTATGATATAAAAAATCAATGAGTTTTGATTTAAGCAGACTGTGCTCCGCAACCCCGTGACCATTTTCACCAAGCCAAACGATTCTTTTGTTTTGCAGCACATCCTCTAAAAATTGAAAATCATCCCTATCACATGTATGTATCGATTCTATACCGTTCGAGTGCTCTTTCACCCATTCCGTATTCTTGATATATTTTTTATCTGCTAGTTGAAAAATTGACATTTCTTCCTCCGATTACTGTAAATGTACATAGAAGCTATACGAAATTAATTGTTCATACTTTTACATACGGAACAAAGCAATTAAAGTTTCATATTTATCTTTAGCGAACAGTGCCTAGCACTGTTCACTAAAGAATCCGCTATTTCGATAATAACCGTTCAATGTCTTCTTCTATTTCTTGAGGAGCAGTCGTTGGTGCAAAACGTTTAACTACGTTACCGTCTTGATCAATTAAAAATTTAGTGAAATTCCATTTAATTATTGATCCTTCAAGCAATTCTGGGATACTGACACGTAAATGTTGGTACAATCGGCCATTTGTATCAAACTCCTCCTCTGGCGCTTGTTCACGTAAGTATTGATACAGAGGGTGAGCATTTACACCATTTACATCAATTTTTTTGAAAATCGGAAATTTCACTTGATAATTTATTGAACAGAACTCACTGATTTCCTCATCTGTTCCCGGTTCTTGTCCTCCAAATTGATTGCAGGGAAATCCTAACACGGTAAATCCCTTTTCTTTATACTTTTCATATAATTTTTCCAATCCTTCATATTGAGGGGTTAATCCACATTTACTGGCTGTGTTCACAATCAACATCACATTTCCGCTAAAAGTGTCTAGCCCAACCTCTTCTCCATTTGATAATTGAGCTTTAAATGAATGTACTGACATATTCGTTATCTCCTTTTTACTACAATCATTTTTATTCATCTA
>CALGSR010000009.1 GCA_937902115.1 uncultured Bacillus sp.
ATTTATAATATTTATCCTCAGAATGTGTTTAATGTCGTGTCTTTAAAAGAAAGCAAGATTGAGAAGCCGGATGATTTAAAAGGGAAAACGATTGGTGTTTATAGTTTAACAAGTGGAACGCGGCAAAATTTGTTAATTCTTTTACACGAGGCAGGGCTTACGGAAGAAGACGTCACGATTGTTGAAACAGGTATCTCGAATTTTGCCCCGCTCATGCAAGGACAAGTCGATGCAACAGCTGCCACTGATACAGGCCTTTTCCTTGCGCAGCAAAAGGGATTAGGCGAAGTAAATGTCATCGAGGTAAAGGATTATTTGAATATTCCAAGTGATGTTTTCGTCGTGACAGAGAAAACATATGAAGAGAAGAAGGCTGAGCTGGAGCAATTTGTTGTGGCGTATAAAGCGAGTGCAGAATGGATGCTGGAGCATCCGGAGGAAGCAGCAACACTAGCGAAAACATTTGCCATTGATGGTAAAGATGAAAAAGTGAATCTAGAGGTGATTAAATTGAGAAATGCCTCTAGTATTTCTGCGGAAACGGAGAAGAATGGATTAGGAGCTATGGATGTGTCTGTTTTACAGCAAGGAGCAGATACATACCAAAAGTTAGGCTTGGTGAAGAATAAATTGGATCTGTCGCAGGCAGTAACAGAGGAGTTCTTGGAGGAAGAAAAATGAATTTTCAAGGAAAAGTAGTCCTCGTGACAGGGGCAAGCCGTGGAATTGGAGCAGCAATCGCGCGTGCTTTTGCAAAGGAAGGGGCCTTTGTCATCGTCAATTATCTGCAAAATGAAGCAATGGCTGAAAAAGTGGCTTCCCAGTGTATCGAGCTTGGCGGGGACGGATGGGCGGTTCAGGGGGATGTCACCTCTGAAACTGCCGTCAATCAAATGATCGAACAAGTCGCGTTAGAGGCTGGAAAAATCGATGTCGTTGTTAATAATGCATTTAAATCCTTCAAATTTGATCCGGAAAATCGCAAATTAGCCTGGGAGCTGCAATGGGACGATTACCAGGCGCAAATCGATGGTGCGGTGCGCTCGACTCATAATATGTGTCAAGCCGTTATCCCCATTATGAAAAAACAGAGTCAAGGCAGTATCATTAATATGATTAGCAACTTAGTAGAAAGGCCAATCGTTCCGTATCATGAATACAATACAGCGAAGACTGCGCTATTGGGATACAGCCGCAATTTGGCTGCTGAAGTAGGAGCATTTGGCATAAGGGTGAATTGTGTGGCGCCGGGTCTTGTCTATCCAACGGACGCCAGCAGAACGACAAAGGAAGAGCTGAAGGAAATCATTATTGCGCAAACCCCATTAAAAAGAATTGCAATGCCTGATGATATCTCTGGACCAGTAATGTTCCTTGCCTCTGATTGGAGCCGGTTTATGACAGGGCAAACGTTATATGTGGATGGCGGATTTGTGATGTAGTATATCGTGCAGAATAGCATAATGAACAAAAAATCGGTTCCCATCGTTGTAAAGGAACCGATTTTTCTATACCTTCATTCATCGATAAGTGCCTGGCGCTTGTCGATTTAACCGTTCTAAACACTCCTTTCCATGTACTCAGTAATTGGTCTTGTTAACGGACATTTCCCATGCCTGAAAAGGTGCTCTTGCTTCACTTGGTGATAATTTGATCATTGGAATTTTCCTGTTTGCATGAGGGATGTGGAGTTGTTCATAAATGAATTTGTCGTCAAAACCAATTATTGCAGCCTCTTCTTTTGTGCAGGCATAGTAAACAGCTTTCAGCCTCGCCCAATATATGGCACCGAGACACATTGGACAAGGTTCACAGCTTGTATAGAGTTCACAGTCATCGAGTTGAAAGGTATTTAAACGTTGACATGCATCCCGAATCGCTTGAACTTCAGCATGTGCCGTAGGGTCGTTTAGTCTCGTTACGTGATTTTGACCAACACCGACAATTTCGCCTTTTCTAATAACGATTGCTCCAAAGGGTCCCCCAATGTTTCCCTTTACATTATCGAGTGCAAGTTGAATCGCCTTCATTATGAAGTTCTGCTCCATCATTCATCTCCCCATTTCATCAGCCTTTTATATTTTATTAAAAATTATATCGGAATATATCTATAAGAAAAAAGTGCGATGAATTAAATAAAATGGTAAGATAAAATGGAATTTTTGTTCGTATTTTGATTAAAGTTAAAAGCAATGAGGAGCTGTATCGCATTGATAAAAACAGTGAAAAACCCGTTAATACAACCTTTTTTAAAATGGGCGGGGGGAAAAAGGCAATTGCTTCCTGAAATTCGTAAATATGTTCCAGAAGCGTTTGACACCTATTATGAGCCGTTTGTTGGAGCGGGGGCTGTCCTTTTTGACTTGCAGCCGGAAAATGCGGTCATCAATGATAAAAATACGGAATTATTAAATGTTTACCATGTCATTAAAAATGAGATTGAGGATTTGATAAAAGAGCTGAAAAAGCATGAGGACGGGAATGATCCGGATTATTTTTATGAAGTACGGGCTATGGACAGAGAACCTAGCTTTAAAGATCTATCCCCGGCAGAAAGAGCAGCACGAATTATTTATTTAAACAAAACATGCTTCAATGGTTTATTTCGCGTGAATAGCAAAGGCTATTTTAATGTACCATTTGGTAAGTACAAAAATCCTAAAATTTTAAATGAGGCTGTTTTGCGGGCTGTTCATTATTATTTGCATTCAAATGACGTTCAAATACTAGAAATGGACTTTACCGAAGCGGTTGCGAATGTGAAAGCGGGGGATTTTGTCTATTTTGACCCCCC
Organism: uncultured Bacillus sp.; assembly: GCA_937902115.1. Lineage (GTDB taxonomy): Bacteria > Bacillota > Bacilli > Bacillales > Cytobacillaceae > Bacillus_BD. The sequence continues at coordinate 2,795 of CALGSR010000009.1, forward strand.
GTATGACCCGTTATCAGAAACAGCTTCCTTCACTAGCTATAGTTTAGATGGTTTTCGAAAAGAAGACCAATTAAGACTACGAGATCTATGTGTTGAATTAGATCAAAAGGGGATTAAATTTTTAATAAGTAATTCAGCAACGGATTTTATCATGCAAATTTACAAGGAAAAAGGTTTTATCATCGAAAAAGTATCTGCATCTAGAAATATCAATTCAGTCGCTTCCAAAAGGGGAAAAATTGAAGAAGTGCTGGTGAGAAATTATGGGCAAGTGGATAAAAGCATGATTAGCATTGTTGAACATAAGAAATGACCATCCAGCATGCTGGATGGTCATTTCTCATTTAAATGCGATGTATTCTTTAATTTCAATCCACCGTATTTGATTTAAAATTGCCTCTTTTATCGCGTTGGAAATTTTTTCGCGTTTTTCAATTTCTGATAATCCTTTTAATTCCTCATCATTAAAGGTTAAGACAAAATCTCTCGGTGTTTTGGCAAGTACTTTCATACTTTCACCCCGTTCGGACTGTTATTGTCATTATATTCGCGGAAAAAGAGTGCTATGACATATGGTGCGGAAAGAATATCAGTTTACCGTTTTGAATAAAAAAGGAATCTTTATAATTCAGTTGACTTTATACCTAATGGGGTATAATATAGTTATTGTAAATAGCTTATAATTTAATTATAAATAATGATTTCAATTTGTCTATTTTTTTACATTCTGATATACCTACGCGGGTAAATGGAGTTTGCGTAAATCAGTTCATTATATTGTTTAAACATACAGGTAATTAAATGATTAGGGGGAATTATAAATGGCGCAGAAAGTGATTATTGTCGGTGGTGTTGCAGGTGGCGCAACGGCGGCAGCTAAATTAAGAAGAATCAGTGAAGATATTGAAATTATTTTAGTCGAGCGCGGGGAATATATCTCATTTGCCAACTGTGGACTGCCCTATTACATTGGTGAGGTCATTAAGGAAAGATCGAAGCTTTTAGTACAAACCATTGAAGGGATGTCTAACCGATTCAAAATTGATATTCGTAATTTAAGTGAAGTCGTGAGCATTGCCCCGGATAAGAAGTTTGTGACGATTCGTAATCTGCAAAATGGTGAAACCTATCAGGAATCCTATGATAAGCTGCTGTTATCTCCAGGTGCAAGTCCAATTGTACCGCCAATCCCGGGCTTACAGGAAAATAAAGCATTATTCACACTGCGAAATATCCCGGATACCGATAAAATTAAGGGCTATGTCGATGAAATGAGACCACAAAAGGCAGTGGTTGTCGGCGGTGGCTTTATTGGGATTGAAATGGCAGAGAACTTAGCGGAAAGAGGAATCGACGTTACGATTGTGGAAATGGCCAATCAAGTGATGGCGCCGCTTGATTTTGAAATGGCGAGCATCCTCCATTCTCATATTAAAGAAAAAGGGGTAAAGCTTATTCTCGAAAATGGCGTTTAATCCTTTGATGATGAGGGCAAAACTGTCATTCTATCAGATGGAACAGAACTCGAAACCGATATGACGATTCTATCCATTGGCGTAAGACCGGAAAATGGGTTAGCAAAGGCGGCAGGGCTTGAGTTAGGTGCACGCGGCGGTATTGTCGTTAATGAATATTTGCAAACATCGAATGAGGATATTTATGCTGTAGGTGATGCAGTAGAAGTGGTTGACTATGTAAACGAAACGAAAACGATGATACCGCTTGCCGGTCCGGCTAACCGCCAAGGACGGATTGCTGCTAATAATATGATGGGTAAAAAGGAGAAATATCAAGGGACGCTTGGTACCTCTGTGGCGAAAGTGTTTGATTTAACAGTCTCGTCCACTGGTAATAATGAGAAAACGTTAAAACGCTTAGCTATCCCATATGAAGTGTTGCATATTCACCCAAGCTCACATGCCGGCTACTATCCGGGAGCTGCGTCTATTGCTTTTAAGCTTATTTTTGATAAGGAAACAGGTAAAATCTACGGAGCTCAGGCTGTCGGAGCAGATGGTGTTGAAAAACGGATCGACGTCATTGCGACAGCGATTAAAGGCGGCTTAACTGTTGAGGATTTAACCAATTTAGAATTATCATATGCACCGCCGTTTTCTTCTGCCAAGGATCCGGTAAATATGGCAGGGTATGTAGCAACAAATCTTATGGAAGGCGATTTGGAACATATCCAATGGCATGAGGTGGATGAAGTGATTGCCGGCGGCGGATTGCTCATTGACGTTCGTGAGCCGGTGGAACGTGAATTTGGCTATATTGAAGGCTCTGTTAATATCTCGTTAAATGACCTTCGTGAAAAGTTAGCTGAACTGCCTAAGGAGCAAACGATTTATGTTAGCTGTCAGGTTGGTTTAAGAGGCTATCTAGCGGCACGGATTCTGCAAAACAATGGCTTTAAGGTGAAGAATGTGGATGGCGGCTGGAAGACCTACTCATCTGTATACGGAGGCAATATTAAGGAAAAGTAAGCTAAAAGAGGGGCCTCTAATATTTAAGATATTAGAGGCCCTATTGTCAATTTTTCAAATAAATTGTAGAATATACACGAAAATATGACAAAGCTCTACATTTTTTCACATAAAATTCAATTTTCTGTTGCATTTATGTAATTTTCTTGTTAAGATGGTTCTTGTGGAAAACAATATGCGGGTGTAGTTTAGTGGTAAAACCACAGCCTTCCAAGCTGTTGATGAGGGTTCGATTCCCTTCACCCGCTCCATTACATATCGGTATCAACGCAGTATTTCGTATCCATTAGAGAACGAGGTGTTGCGTTTTTTATATTTTCGACAACTTTTTTGTTAATAGAAGGAGTCGACAGCATTCGTAAATGAAGGGAACCCCCTTCATTTATTGAATGATTGCCCAGTCTGAATGTCCGCCGTGAATTTGCGTGAACATGTCCGCTAGAGAAGAAACCATTTTCTTCGCACTGGCTAATGACATGGACGGTCTTAAGTAGATGATGTGAACAGCCTGAGTGACAGACTCTGTAACGGCTGTTTTTTCTGAATCGACAAAGGGGCTTCCGAATGGTCCCTGCGCATCGGCTGCAACGATTAAATGTTGTAAAGAGTTACTCCTCCCATTCAATCCTGAATATTCTTCGCCTTCTTTTCCTATTCGAATCATAATCGAACCTTCCAAATTACCGCTGTCATAAATCCCAATTGGTATTTCATACTGAAGCGAAAAGAAATTGTTCAAATCGATCGCACTATTAACAGATTGAAGATAATTTTGTTTTTGTACCCGTCTGTATAAGGCCTCTGCTGAATGACGATATCGGTTCGGGTCTTTGCCGGTTTTTTTGAATATCTGTCTCCATTCCTGAATGCCAGGCAAATCCGTAACTTTCTTCTCTTCTAAGTCAAAAAAGAGCGATTCCTGAAACAGCTGCAGCCTGCCTTTCAGCATTTGCGGCGATTCCCCGATGGAAACATCTCTATATTGAATAAAACCTATCTTAAACTCCGGTATAAGCTTATTAAGCTCTGTCGATACTTTTAATTCCAATAATCTCAGCCTCCCGTTCCTATGTAAAATAGTTTATCATAATAGAATGTGACTTTTACAATTCAGCCTTTAAACATAAAACCCAGCCAATGAAAGGAGTTGTAAAAATGGATATTGGCCAACTAAAAAAAGATATTATTCAATACAGTCAAACAATCGGGATAGATAAAATTGGCTTTACAACAGCGGCGCCGTTCAACGAACTGCGAAACCGCCTGATCAGGCAAAGAGAGTTAAACTATCAATCAGGCTTTGAAGAAGAAGACATTGAAAAAAGGGTCAATCCCCGCCTGCTCCTCGATGGGGCAGAATCGATCATTTCAATTGCCGTGGCATATCCATCAAAGATGACAGAGCGGGTCAGCAGTAAAAAAGGAGAACGGAGAGGAATCTTCTCCCGCGCCTCATGGGGCTTGGATTACCATCTTGTTTTGCGCGAACGCTTGAATAAGCTTGAAGCTTATTTGACAGAGAAGGTACCTGACGCTAGCCTTCGTTCAATGGTAGATACTGGTGAGCTAGTAGACCGAGCAGTGGCGGAACGGGCGGGAATTGGCTGGAGCGGTAAAAACTGTTCCATTATTACCCCTGAATATGGTTCTTACGTCTATATAGGTGAAATGATTACCAATATTCCCTTTGCGCCGGATGCACCAATTGAGGACCGGTGCGGGGAATGCCGTAAATGTCTCGATGCCTGTCCGACAGGAGCCCTTCTTCAAGGAGGACAAATCAATGCCAAACGCTGTATTTCCTTTCTTACTCAAACAAAAGAAATCATTCCGGAAGAATTCCGCGATAAAATCGGAAACCGCCTCTACGGATGTGATTCGTGTCAGACAGCCTGCCCGGAGAATAAAGGGAAGGACTTTCATCTTCATTCTGAAGTGGAGCCGGAGCCTGAAATCGTTAAGCCGTTATTAAAACCATTGCTCGCTTTAAGCAATCGTAAATTTAAGGAACAATACGGGCGTTTATCCGGTTCATGGCGGGGGAAAAATCCAATCCAGCGGAATGCACTGATCGCCCTTGCTCATTTTAAGGAAAAAGAAGATACCGAAGTAATGCTTCAAGTCTTGCTGTATGATACAAGACCAATGATGCGCGCTACAGCGGCCTGGGCGTTAGGGGGAATTGGGGGAGAAGAAGTGGT
>CALGSR010000010.1 GCA_937902115.1 uncultured Bacillus sp.
ACGTAAAACTTTCATCCACTTTTTCAATCGTCATTCCCTTTGCCTTTAATTTATATTTAAGAAGAGAATGTAATTTTCCAAATGACCAATTGGATAACTTTTGATTGACGTTTTTCCTTCTCTTCTTTTTCGTATTTCGTTGAACCCCTTCTACGTTCCCCATTACGACATGACTGACTTCATGATTCACGCACCACTCGACAAACTGTTTCGTTGTTTTATGGAACGCATCTTCTAATTGAGCGTTACTTTTCGAAAGAACAAATTTCTTTGCTCGATTGTATTTTCTCCATTGCCCTGAGCCTTTTTTACAACGACTCATGAGGATCTGAAGCTCCTTTAGTTTCTTGTTTCGCAGGCGATGAATGCTTCTTATATAACGACCTGTGATCACTAAGCTATCGCCTTTTTCATTCACACTGGCAATCGAATGAATTTCACCAGGATCAATGCTTGCAGTTACGCCTTGTTTTTCCTCTTCCTGTTGAATCTCATCGTCGTACGATAAGCAAACATACCATTTACGATCAAATATAAATTCTATTTCCTTTATTTGTCCAATAGGGACTTTAGGAAGTTTAAGAGTTAACCTCGGCTGTCGTTTTCCCTTCCAATTTCCCATCGATAAAGTGAGTTTCCTTCCGTCTAACTCAAACGATTGGTCCACCCATTTCGGATTGAAGACAAATTTATGTTTCCACGGATATCTGATGTTCTTATACCTTTTTTGCCTCGCCTCCTTTGTTCCTTCTCTAGCGGCAAGAAACTTATGCGCAACTGCTTGAATTGTTTGGCTATGAAGGGGATACAGCCCTTTCAATTCTTTTTGAAGTTCTGTTTGCGTGATCCACTTTCCGCCTAACCGATAATAATAACGAGCAAGCTGAACACAATCATTCCAAATGAGGCCACACATTCTTCGGATTTCAAATAACTTATGTATGGTGTTTGAACTTGCTCGAAACGGCATTTTTACGGTTCGATACATCTGTTTCACCTCCGTTCGTTTGATAAGTACATTATATCAAACAGAACATATATTCGCAATAATTCTATTATTCTATTTTACTTTTCCTGCCTTTATTTTTAGCAACTCCTTCTCTAATACTAGGATAAGAACAAAAAATAGCCATTCATCCCCCACCTACTCACTCTGTTCCTTGTGGAAGGGGACTTCTGGCTAAACTGGTTAAAAAGACCATCGAAAGTATAGCAGCGATTGCAGCGGTAATAAACATAGCATCATAGCCATATCTTAATACTAAAAACCCGGTTAATGTTGGTGCAACAATAGCTGCGATATTAACGAAAAAGTGTGTAATTCCACTATAAGATCCTGAATTGTCAGGATCAGTATCCAAGATAATAACCCAAAATAGTGTACTTGGCAGAAATGCTAATCCATTGGCAATCATCATAAGAGTCAAGACAGCACCTGGGCTATTTACGGTTAAAATTAATAGAAAACAGATAGCTGTTAGAAAAAAAGAAACAATCCCAATGCTAGTTCGAGCAATACGAAGATTATTAGTCTTACGTCGCAGTAAATCTGATAATTTTGCTCCTAATAGAATAGTAATACAGGCTCCAATCCAAGGAATCATCCCAATATACCAAAGTGACGATAACTCAAAACCAAATTCATCCTGTAAGTATTTTGGTGTCCAAGTTAAATTAATGAACGAAATAAATTGAAATGAAAAATAGGCTAAAACGTTAAAAATCAAAGTAGGATGTTTGAAAAAATGATACCATGGTGTCTTTGCTTGATTTGATTTATTCACAGCAGATTCAGATTCAAGTAACCCTTCAGCTGAGCGAATTTTCTCTAACTCTTCTTTGGTCACATGAGGATTATCTTCTGGATAATCTGTAAAAACCTTAAACCAAATGATGACCCAGACAATTCCGACCAATCCTAAAGTAATATACATCCCCTTCCAACCAAATGCTGAGATTAAAGCAACAGCAATAGGAGCCGTTAATAATGCACCCAGTGGAACGCCTAATTGACCCATTGAAACCATAAAGGCCTTATCCTTTTGTGCAGCCCATTTTCCTACTGTTGCATTTTGGGCTGCATTAATTGGACCTTCAAAAAGACCAAACAAGATACGAAAAATAGCAAAACCTACAATCGCTGATCCTCCAAAAATAGCAATTCCAATGTCTCCTGCAATTCCTAATAACATCGCACAAACTGACCATGTTGTTGCAGCTAGTATCCATATATATCTTGGACCTTTTTTATCTGCTAAAAGACCCCCAAAGAACCCCCCAAAGATATAACCGTATCCAAAAAATCCAAGTATCTGTCCCCAATTTTCATTTAATCCATACTCTTCAATAATAAACTCTTGAGCATATGATAATGCACCACGATCAATAAAGTTTATCATAACAATCGTTGTAAGTAAGGTCATAATCAAATAACGATAGTTTCCCTTCATGTTCCAGCCTCCCTTTAAAAAGATTAATTCATAGACCTTAATCCTCTTCCCTCGATAAATAAACGATATAAAGTTCATTAAGTCTTACACATAATCCAAGTACTTTTCTAAGTCATATATTTTATATCAGTTATAGAATAAAATCATAGCGAACAGTTTCTTTCACTGTTCGCTAGCTTAGATTCTATTTATCTATAACACTAAACGTTTCCTCAATCTTCCCTTTTGAGGCAAATCTAGGATCCGGCTTTCCACCCCAGCGATCGAGTGTCCATGGACTAGTTTCTAACATTCGGGCATCCCGTGGGTTTTCCTCTGAGAACTCCTCCATTCCGAAACTGTATTCCAACGACATCCCATCCGGATCTAGGAAATATAAGAAGATACTTGTGGATGGTTCATGGCGTCCTGGACCGAAGACAATCGGAATATCACTGTTCGCAATCCGGTGTCTAGCCATTCCAATATCATCAATATCCGTAACCATAAAGTTCACATGGTGTAATTTATTTTCATTGCTTTTAATCAATGCAAATGAATGATGGTATGGATTCGGAAGGCAACGCAGCCAAGCATTATCACCTAATTGATCCGAAATGGCAAAGTTAAGCTTTTCTGTGAAAAATTTTAATGTGTTTTCAACATCCGTACAATTTAATACAAGATGTCCAAGCCGTTGTATTTTCGTATGTTTTGGGACATAATCTTTAACCATAAACATCATTTTGCTATAAAATTCGATCTCTAACCCGGTATTGGGTTCAATAATCCGAAATGATCTTCCTTGCTTTAGTTCCTTCAACTCTTTTTCGGATACTTCTCGCGGATTTAAACCGTTTTTTACAAGCTCATCATAGCAAAGTTCCAATTGTTTATCGTTTTCCAATTGAAATCCAACTCTTTTGATTCCTGGTGTGGCAGAAGGATATAAAATGACATTATGATGGTCATTACTGCAGCGCAGGAAAGTCATCCCTTTATCATTCGTTTCAACCAATTGCAACCCGAGAACTTGATCATAGTATTCAGTTGAACGCTCAATATCACTTACATTTAAAGCAACATAACCAATTTTTTCATATCGAAACATATTAATTTCCCCCTTTTTATAAAATTAGACTCACTTTTCCATGTGGGCGTAAACTATCAAGTTTTAAGATTACCTTTTTCTCTTGGATTTTCACATCTTCATCTTCCATGACTAATGTGTATTCTAAAATTCCTATATAACAATCCAACACCTCACGTTTGGTCCTATAGGTCGAAAAGTTACACTGAATTCTCATGGATTCTTCATTCTGTTCAACGATTCTAATATTGTGATAATTATGAACTGTAGTAGAATGCGGATACTCGACATGTGCTTCTTTTTTTAGCAACCGTAAAGCTCTATGCTCCAAACGTGCCCTATCGTCATGCACAATATAGAGGGAGCGGTTGAAATCGGCACCTGGATTCCCAATAGGCGGTACTAGATAGGCTCCATCTGAGGAAAATAAAGCCGCCCATTCTGCCATCTTCCATTCATCCAATAGTGCAGCTTCGTTATATAAAAATTGTTCTATTTGTTGTTGTGAAATTTTCATATATTAACTCTCCCATCTTCGTTTTCGATAGCACCGGACTTGGACATAACAGCATCCCATTTTCTCCAAAATGCACGCATTTGTTCTTCGTCATTTGAAAGCGGCTGCTCCCTGTTCATCCCTTTTGAAATATCATTCCATTCCACATCTAGCATATTCTCATAGCCTTCTTGACAGAGTTCCAGCGCTTCATTATCATCCGGAGTGGCAAAACCGCCTGGTCCTAAAAACTCTAAGAAGTTATCATTTCTTCTGCTTCTAAATTGTTCATTTTCCCCTTTTGGAGCTAGGGCAAAGGCCGTTACTTCCATATACCCTGGTTTAGTTGGATAGAAAGTACGAATTGTCACGGCCATAATATCGTTAATGACTAAGTTAGGGAAAATTAGCAAGTTGCGACTTTTACGTGCAATTCTTTCTGCACGTTCTTTCCCAAATCTTTTTTCCAAGTTAGTCGTTATTTCATCGATTTCTTTCTTACCTTCGTCGCCCCATGCAGGAATCCAGTTAGCTACAGGTCTACCCCATGGTGCTGTGTATTCAAC
>CALGSR010000011.1 GCA_937902115.1 uncultured Bacillus sp.
ATGTTCAATCATGGCAAACCTCTGAATCTTTCCTGAGGCCGTCATGGGAAAACTTTCTACTATTTTAATAACCTCCGGCCAATGTTTTTTACTGAAATTCATTTCTGAAAGATAGCTTGTTACGTCTTCCAAGTTAATAGTCTGTGATGAATCTTTTAGGATAATGAATGAGGCAATTCTTTCTCCAAGTCTTTCGTCAGGTATGCCAACAACTACTGCCTGGCTGATCAACGGATGGGTATAAAGGACCTCTTCAATTTCGCGGGGGTCAATTTTATATCCACCTCGATTAATAAGGTCATCCTTTCTGGCTAGGAAGATACAATAGCCGTTTTGATCCATGCGTACAATATCAGATGAGTGGAACCATCCTTCGGCATCAAACATTTTTTCATTATTTTCTGGCTGGCGGAAATAACCTGGTATAAAATTGGCTCCCCGTACGACCACTTCACCTTCGCAAGGACCTTGAAGCTCATTCCCTGAACCATCTATAATTTTCGCTTCGATTCCCTTGGCAACTTTACCAAAACTAATACTTGTAATGGACGTATCATCTCCTGCTTTAGTGGAATGAGTTAACCCCGCTTCTGTATAACCATAAAACGCCATAATTTCACAATTGTATTTTTGCTTATAATTATTTAAGATTTCCGCTGGACATGGTGCCCCGGCATAAAGAATTTTCTCAAGAGAACAGATATCGGCATTTTCTAAGTTCGCATATCTCACCAAATCAATTAACATTGGCGTGACTCCTAAAAAACAGGAAACATTTTCACTTTGGATAAGTTCAACTGCTTTTTTGACATTCCATGAAGATAGCAGAACTACGGAACCGCCTCGCTGTAATGTGGTTAGTACTCCAAATGCCAGCCCTGTTAAATGGGCAAGTGGAGGAGCGACTAACAAATTCCCATCTTCCGGTATACTAAGCGTTTGATTTAATTGTTCAACGTAATAAAGGTTGTTGGCATGTAAATGTAAAGCAGCTTTTGGTTTCCCTGTTGTCCCTGAAGTAAACATGATAAAGAAGGGATCGGTTCCAACCGGGCGTACATTTTCTAATTCAAAAGGTTGAGATTGATTGGGTTGTTGAAGCAAATCATAAAAGTTAATCGTCCCCTCGTAGTGCTGATCAGATACAACGATGATATGCTCTAAACATTTGTATTTTTTCTGCATTTGTTTTATAAGAGAGATATAATTTACACTCTTAAAGGCATCGACAATGATCATTGCTTTAGGTTCAGTCAACTCGATTACATATTCTAAGTCATGCTCGGTATATGGCATATGACAAAAAACAGGCAGGATACTTGCTTTTGCAGCCCCCATAAGTGACAAAATAAATTCGCTACAATTTGGTAATTGAACGGCAATTCGATCATGTGGTTGGATTCCTAATTCCAACAACGCTAATGCAAGCCGATCTGTTTGCTGATGCAATTGAGCATAGGTGGTATTTTTCCCATTTTCGTCTGTAATCGCAACAAAATTAGGGATTCGTATAGCATGCTGTTCAAGATAGTCTACAAAACTTTCATCTGTCCATTGACCAGATCCTACTAAATATTCCACCTGTTCCTTAGTCAATCTCGTATCGTCTCTAGCTACTAACCGATTGATACTTTTTTCTAATTTCCCCTTTTGCACCACCATTTTACCCCTTCCATCGTCAACTATTAAATAGGTTAATCAGCAGCGTTATACCTATAAAAAGAAGGATACTTTTTAATGATTTCCAAATATTCTTTTGAACTATCCTGAACCAACCATAAGGCATTACCCGACAGTTCTTTTTTCGTTTGTGCTGGGGTTCCCGCAATGATTTGTCTGCTTGGAAATCTGTCTCTTCCTGTCACGACACTTCCTGCAGCAATCATGCATTCATCTTCAATGACTGCATCGTCTAAGATCACAGCATTCATCCCAATATTATTTTTATTTCCGATGATACAGTTATGGAGGATTGCTCCATGACCGATCGAGTTGTTTTCCCCGATGAATATTCCACTCCTGCCTACATGAAGCACACAATTATCTTGAATACTTGTGTTTTTCCCAATCCGAATGGGGGCAAAATCCCCTCTGACAACAGCACCGTACCAGATGCTGCAGCCCTCTTCAATAACTACATCGCCAATGATAGAAGCATTGGGTGCTATAAAAACATCTTTCGCAATGACTGGTTTTTTTCCATCGAACTCAAAAATATTCATGAACGGTCCTCCTCACTTCGTAACTAACAAAAGGTTATTTATAAAGTTTCAGCAATATATTTAGAAAACCGATGGTATCTCCTTGCATACGGTTTCTATACTTGAAATCCCATGTTCATTTATACATTTAATTTACGTTGTTGTTCCAAACACCTTAATTCTATCCGGCGAATTTTTCCTGATGTTGTTTTAGGAAGTTCTGCAACAAATTCAATTTCTCGCGGGTATTTGTAAGGAGCGGTCATGTTTTTCACATGCTCCTGTAATTGTTGAATTAATTCTTCGCCTGGTTCATATGGAGCTTTAACAACCACAAAGGATTTTACAACCGAACCGCGAATTTCATCAGGGCTTGCCACGACCGCACATTCTTGTACCGCTGGATGTTTAACGAGAGCGTCCTCCACTTCAAACGGTCCAATCGTATAGCCGGAACTTATGATAATATCATCTGAACGTCCCTCAAACCAGAAATAGCCGTCATCATCCTTTTTAGCTTGATCCCCTGTTAAATACCAATCACCGCGGAAAGCCCTGGAAGTCCGTTCTGGATCATTTAAATAACCTTTGAATAAGGCAGGGGTGTCACGATGGATGGCGATGTCCCCAACCTGCCCTACGGAAACCGGATTTCCATCCTCATTAATAATGTCAATTCGATTGCCCGGGGTAGGTTTCCCCATCGATCCTGGTTTGATCTCCATTCCCATCAATGTTCCTACCATAAGGGAATTTTCCGTTTGTCCATATCCATCACGCACATCCACATTAAAATATTGCTTAAATGCTTCAATAGCTTGACGATTTAATGGTTCTCCGGCGCTCACGGCACTGCGTAGATGTGGGAGTTTATACTGGTTCAGCCCAGATACTTTAGCCATTAAACGGTATTCTGTCGGGGTACAACATAATACGTTAACTTTGTACTTTTCTAGTAAACTGATATATTTTTGGCCATCAAATCTCCCATTATAGACAAATCCTGTTGCGCCGCTTCCCAAAGTGGAAATAAATGGACTCCAATTCCACTTAGCCCACCCTGGTGCCGCGGTTGCCCAAGCGATATCGTTTTCTTTTATATCCATCCACAATTTAGCTGCTACAGCTTGGTGGGCATAGGCCCAGCTGTGATGATGGACGGCACCTTTTGGGTTTCCAGTTGTACCAGAAGTATAGTTTAGGAAAGCAATATCATCCGAACGCGTCTGAACAATTTCAAATTGATCTGATTCATTTTCTAGCAACTTAGTATAATTGAACCATCCAGACGCTTCTGTTCCTACGGCAATAAAATATTGTAAGTCTACAGCTTCTTGGCGAATCTGATTAAAACGGTCTATTACTGCATGATGGCAGATCGCTGCTTTCGCTTGGGAGTGTACGGAACGATAGAGTAAATCTTTAGCCATTAACATCTCTGATCCTGGGGAAATAACTAGCCCTAGCTTTAGCGCTCCGATAAAGATCGAATAGGTTTCCGGAATTCTTGGCAGCGTAATGATCACTTTATCTCCCTTTTTCAATCCTAATCTTTTTAATGCATTGGCAAATCGATTGGATTCTTGACGTAATTGCAGATAGGTAATCTCTCGAGTTTGGCCTTCTTCATTTTCCCATAATAAGGCAATCTTCCCTAGGTCATCTGCATACCGGTCAATATCCTGCACCATGTTATAGTATTCAGGTGCAATTAAATTTAATTTCTCCATGGCAAATCCCACCCTCGTATCATATTAAAATTGAATCTTCCGTTTACTTTAAAAATTTCCTATTTTATTTTCTGTTTTGTTAAAACATGTTGCCATGAACTCCATGAAAGGGATTTTGTCTACTCCTCATCAGGAATTCGCAGCGTAATCTTGCCAAAGTTTTGCCCCTTTTCCATATATAGTTGAGCGTTTATTGCTTCTTCAAGAGGATAGCATCGGTCCAAAACTGGATGTATTTGGTGATGGTTAAAAAGCTGAAGCATCTCTTCAAAATCCTGTGGACTTCCCATGGTCGTACCCTTTATATCTAAATGCTTGAAAAATATACGAGGAAGTGCAAGTTCCGGAATCGGACCGTTTGTTGCCCCGAAGTTAACAATACGACCAGCCGGGTTAGCTAGATTGATTAATTGAATAAAATTCTCTCCGCCTACACTATCGATTATCAGATTTGCTCCACCCATTATGTTTTTCAAGTCTTTCACCCAATTCTTTTCGCGGTAGTTTACTCCGCCTGCAGCTCCTAGTTTTTTTGCCTTCGCAATTTTCTCGTCACTGCTTGACGTCACAAATACTTTTGCCCCTTTAGCTACAGCCATTTGCAAGGCGCATAAAGCTACTCCGCTGCCAATTCCAGGGATTAATACCGT
>CALGSR010000012.1 GCA_937902115.1 uncultured Bacillus sp.
CGATGCTAATGACAAAGAAATCTTTCAAGCTTGCATTCCTTATGAGGTTGATAACAAAGGACACATAGAAAACGAGGACGGGATTAAAGTGCCTTTAAATCATATTTGGGTAAACTTTTCCTTGATTTATCAATAAATTAAGTGAAATAAACGGTGAATTAGAAGGGAATGATTTGAGTGGAATATTTGGAGCAAGCGAAAAAGGAAATTCGTGAAAGATGGTTTGAAAATCACATTATTAAAAACATTGAAGGTGAAGAAGGGTTTCAACGCATTTCGTGGGGAGAAAAAGGAACAAGAATGTATCAGGTTGATTATGTTTTATCTGGGAATATGGTCTTTGTGACAGGGGATTTAGGGGACGCTGCCTACTCGTTAACTTGTAAAGCAACTTTAGATAACATAAAGTATTTTGATCTTTCGTACTTTACAGGAAAATTAACGACTCATGAAAGAGAACGATGGGATTTTGACGAGAAACTGGCTATGGAACAGATAGAGGAATATTTTTTAGACTGGTGTGATGTTGATGAAACTTCCAATTTAGATGATGACGACAAGCGACTCTTTGATGAATTAATATCAGCAACAGCAGAATGGAGCAATCACAGCCATTTTGAAAATATGGGTGTTTGGACTGCCTATAACAATACAAGTGTTGACTGGTTTGACACAGAAGCAGCAAGTTGTATAGCAGACTGTGGGAAAAGATTGAATCGATGCTTTGTTGCCTATTGGCTAGGATTGCAAATGATAATCGAACAATTAGAGGGACAAAAAGAAAAGTCTGCTTAATGCACCGTTCGGTCAAATCAACTAATCGAATTTCTCGATTAGTTGAAACAAAATATGTATTAAGAAAGGGTGGCATTTAATGACGATTGAGGAATATTTAAGATTGAGAAATGAAGGTAAAACCCTAATTGAAATTCAAGGGGAAAACCTCCTAAGCGAAGGAACTGTCTATACTTTGGAATTAGGCTATCAATGCTACTTAAAAAGATTATCGCTTGATAAAGCTATTGAAATTATTAAAAGTACTTAATGCACAGTTCGATCATTAAGTTCGTAAATGAAACAAAAGGCGAAGCAACATATCGAGAAATTCGAGCAGTTGTAGATTTCGCAACAACTTAAACAAGAGGTGAAAAAAAGTGTCTAAAATAAAAGAGTCTAAAATAAAAGAGTTGATAAACTATTTTGATGGGTATGGGAGCCCGTATGATGGATTGATTATTGCCCTTGCAAAAATGCAAGTACCTATTAAAACAACTGGACAAGCATCATCCGTTAAAGCATTGGACATAGAAACGCAAGAAGTACGGACTTACAAATGCACGCCTTGCCCAACTTGCGATAAATGGATAACTAAAATATATAATTTTTGTCCACATTGTGGTCAATGTATAGAAGGGTGAGACGGATATGACGAAACGATTAACCATTCAAGGCGACGTTAATATCGAATTAATGCAACAAAAACGCAATAATCGCCCGCCTTGGAAACATAAATATGTAATGAATAGAAATAACTCTCTGGAATCAGCAAAACGTGTTTATGTTTATTTAAATGGAAATACAAAGGGAATGACTCCATTTTTAGAAAAATTAAAGAAGGATCATCCTTACGCAAAAGAAAGATTGGGAGACAACGGGAAAATGATACAGTGGTTTTTTGACACAAAACATTTATGGGATGCGTTTACTAGCGATGTGAAAATGCTGAAAGTGATATTGGCAATGAGAATTGATTCATACGAGGAGTTGGACGCTCGTGCATACGTCTACTAATTCACAGTTCGGTGAAAATCTGCATTAAAGGGGGAAGGAATGAACCTTATTAAGCGATTCCTAGCTAAAAAACGTATGAAACAGATAAAACAAGAGATTCATGAAATAAAAAGGGAAAATGATTCAATCGAAAATCAATTTGGTGAATTATTGGAATCTCATGTGAGGGTAGATGGATTAATAGTTAAGCTAATTGAAGGGCAACGAAGTGTTGCTCGGGACCATTTAACTTACTACGAAAAAAAATGGGGGAAGCGCAATGGCATTAAATAAAAAATTCTATAAAGCGAAATTAAAAACTGGCCAAAAATCTTTTGAGCAAGTTAAAAATGAGTTTGAGGGACCGGAACCGAGTGTTAAGGATATTAACAATTGGCTATCGGCTTATAGGCTTATTGATGGGTTAGAGATACTTATAGTGAATAGCTGGCATGACGATGGTTATTGTCTTGCGTCTTGGCAAGAAAATGATGAGGATGCATTTAAAGAGTTCGTTTATCTGATAGAACAAGATTCGATGTTTGGCTCATACGCTGATTCTCGGGAAGAATTTATATGTGATTGGGAATCAGGTGAATATTGTCCGTCTGGTTCAATAGTTTTTAATAAAAATGATATTGAAATCATTGAGGAGTTAAAATATGAGCGATTTGGAGAAAGAATTTAATATTTTAAAACAAAAATACGCAGCTGCTTTAGAAGAAGTCGTTTCTCGCGGTGAATTTATTTTAATAACGAAAAGGAAAAATGCTGATTTGCAGCAAGAAGTTAACCAGCTGCAGAAAAGAATCGAACGGCTAGAAATAATCGAGCAAGCCTATGAGGCGTTTAAAAAAGCATTATGAGGTGGAAATGCATGATAAACAAGCTTGGAAGTGGCAAGAAGATTCATTTAAAGTCAATTGAGGATATTATCAACCGTCCTCATCATTATCATAAAGGAAGTATTGACGTCATTGGATTTTTAGAAAAACATTTTCCGGAAAGAAAATATACCGTTGCTGAAGGTTTTGCAATCGCAAGTGTCATTAAGTACACGAGTCGTTATAAAGAGAAAAATAAAATAGAAGATTTGGAGAAAGCAGAGTTCTTTGTCCGTAAATTGAAAGAGTACGAGGGGGCATAAGCTATGATGAACAGAGTTATATTAGTTGGTCGTTTAACCAAGGATCCGGAATTGAGATATACACCGAACGGAGTCGCCGTTACTTCATTTACCTTGGCCGTGAATCGAAACTTTAAAAATGCTGCAGGAGAAATGGAAGCAGATTTTATTAATTGCGTCGTGTGGAGAAAGCCTGCTGAAAATGTTGCAAATTATTTACATAAAGGTTCACTTGCAGGCGTGGACGGTCGTATCCAGACAAGGAATTATGAGGGAACCGATGGCAAAAGAGTTTATGTAACGGAAGTGTTAGCAGAATCTGTGCAATTTTTAGATACAAAAAAGCAGAATAATAACGATGGAAATTCTCAGCAAAGGAATGGAGTAAATACAAACAATCAAAGAAATAATTCCGCAGCAGATGATCCGTTTTCCTATAATCAATCGATGAATTTTCGAGATGACGATCTTCCATTCTGACAAGTAGAAAACTATTATACTAACAAAACTAAACAGACTTTTATTTTATTAGACATTTAGTATAGTATCTTCTTCTTCCCTGTCATAGTAACTTAGTATCTTAGTAACTGAGGAACTCGATTACACATTGTCAGGGGCGTACATTTTTAAAAATAAAATTTTAAAAAGTGAGTGGGGGAGACGTAAATGATTCATGGTAAAGGTTTAGGTGGTAAATATTGCAGTCGTGTAGGTATCAATCTAACTAACAGAATGGATAGTAATTTAAAGCGGTTAGCTGTCTCGTGTAATAAGTCAAAAGCTGAGTTCAGCAGGCTGATAATCGAGAGGTGTATAAGCGATCCAGCTTGGGTTGCTCAAATCCAAAAGGAATACAATGTTGATCCTGAGTACTGGGTGATGCCTGTAAATAGGCGCGGTGATGTGGAACTGGTGGTTAGAGGGAGGGAACAATAATGGACTGGACAACGTTTTTTTCATTGGTGCTAGCTGCCGGGTTTGCGTATGCTACATTTTCTGATAACAACAAAAAGGAAGTGGAAATTGTAGCGGAACCAAAAGGCCGTGAAGCTGAATTATTTTGTAAATCTTGTAGGAAAACTCAATATCATCATGAATCCGAACCGTATCTTTTCCAGTGTAACAAATGTGGACAAGATACAGATTTAAGAATTCCGGTAGCGAGAGGAATAGACGATGACAGACCAGGAACTACAAGATAAATCGAAAATATAGGTCCAAGAAGGAAAGCCTGCGGACGCTGATTGAACAGTATTCATTTTGCTGTTCGTCGGTGTCTTTTTTATTGAAAAGTATGATTGGAGGATGAAAAATGGGGAAATTAAGTACATATTTGCCAACGGTTAATTCAAAATCGACTAAAAAGGAAGTAGAAAAGGTTTTTAACGAATATCGAATGTATTTAGTAACGCTGCCTTCTGATTTTTTGCCAAAAATTACTCCTTCATACTCCATGTTGCCTCCATCTATAACAAATAAGTTTCATAGTTCAACCGAAGATGCAGCCATTGAAAGGGTTGAGTTTGAACTTGAAAGAAATAAATTCGTGAATAATGTCCATGCAGCCGTTAACTCACTCAAGCCAGATGAACGTTTTATTATCATTAAATGTTTTATGCAGCAATATGCCGGTTATGATCCAGATATTTATCTGGAACTTGGCATCGGGAAAACAAGATACTATGAAATCAAAGGAGAAGCCATGTTGCGATTAGCCTTTTCTTTACAAATAGAAGTGTATAAGAAAAGCGAGGTGAGAACTGCATGAATCTTGTTCAACCGATTCGAGACAGAGAGACATTACAAGAAATCAAGTTATGGTTAAAGAAAAACAATGAAAGAAATTATATTCTTTTTCTGCTTGGGATTAATACTGGATTACGAATATCAGATATTTTAAGACTAAGAGTGCGGGACGTTCAAGGGTGGGACATCTTTATCCGAGAAAAGAAGACGAAAAAACCTAAACAGATTAAGATGCCGTCTGAACTAAAGAGAGCGATTAGAAATTATGTTAAGGATAAAGAGCCATCGGAGTTTTTAATTAAAAGTAGAGAGGGTAAGAATAAACCGATTACCCGAGGGATGGCTTATGTGATTCTGCAGGAAGTTGCGGAAGAGTTTGGATTAGAGAGAATCGGAACGCACTCACTTAGAAAAACATACGGTTATCATCATTATAAGCAGTTTAAAGATGTTGCCTCACTTCAAAAAATACTCAATCACTCAGATCCAAGTATCACGCTGAGATATATTGGAATAGAACAGGATAGCTTAAATGAGATGCAACGTAAATTTAAAATTTAAGCTTATCTTATTTTTTTAATATTTTTCAATTGGTTACAAATTTAGTACTGTCTAACTGGTTTTTTAAAAGTGCTATAATACTTGATTTAAAAGGGGTTGTTGCGTCCTGTTGAGTTGTACACATTATAGGTTATAGATAACTCATAATGCTTAAATAAGCACCTGTTAGGGCTTAAAACGAGGGAATAGGGGTGATTTAAATGAAATATAAAGAGCTGCAAATTATTAAACATTCTTTACAGCATTACATCAAAAGAAAAAATGCACCGGAAAAAGATATTGAAGGCGAAAAACGGTTATTAGAAAAAATAACGGATGAAGTCGAAAGATTGAAAGAAAAGTATAGAATCGGGTAGCGGAGAATTGGCGAACTATTCGCGGACAATCTGCGAACTATTTGCGGAGAATAAACGGACGAAAAGAGCAAATAAACGTGATATATTGATAGAGTAGTATTTTTGATAGAGATACTTCTTTTCAAATTCAGTATGCGGCTCGCTCGGTTGGCGTGAGTCGCTTTTATTATGTCGTGTGTAGCATAATGGGAGTGCTCTCGGTCAAAGCCAAGGAGCGATGGTTCGATTCCATCCACATGGCAACGCGCGCAAGACATCTGTTACTGCAGGTGTCTTTTTTATTATGCTAATTAGCACCATTTGAGAAGAGGGTGAGCTTATGAAGTTTGCTGATCATTTAAGTGCGGATGATATTCAGAAGTTTAACCAGCTGCGTAAAGCGATGAGGAAAAATAATGTAGATGGATTTCGTCCTGACATCGTGATTTATGATGAAACGTACGAGCGTCCTGTTAAGTCTAAGAAAGAAAATTTTAGCCGTCGGGAACTGATAGACCTTATGGATGTAAACAGAAATGTATACAAACGGGTTAATGGGGCGTGGAGGAGGAAATGATTCCGTTCATTATTGGTTTAGCTGTGGGTGAAGTGCTAACCATTCTGCTTATCTACATGGGATATTGCTGGCATGAATATAGAAAGGGTGATGGTTCGTGAGTACAGAGGAATTAATCCAACTCATTAATTCTAACAATCTCATGAAATTCTATAACTGCAAAGAGTGGAGAAGTTTATCCAAAGAGACAATGATAAAAAATAATAATGAATGTCAAACGTGTAAGAGTAAAGGTAAGTACAAGAAGGCCGAGAATGTTCATCACATTAAAGAAGTCAAGGAACATCCGGAACTTGCACTAGAACCAGATAATCTTATGTGCCTTTGTATTCCTTGCCATAACGAAGTACATGACAGATACGACAACAAAAAGAAGGATAAGCCGTTCGTTAACGAGGAGAGATGGTAATCGTGGAAGAATCATTCAAAGTGCTACGTGATGCGTTTATGTCTGTCTGGGAAGCTATTAAAGATATTGCTCAATGGTTTGAATCCGATGATAGATATGAGCAACCTATTCATCCAGCTCTAAGAACTAGAAAGAATAATAGTTTTATTATGGTTCCACAAGTGCTGATAAATAAACCGAATATGATTCATGCCAGGACTAATTGTTAACGAGGAGGCGGAAGTAATGAAAGGAAAACGTATGACGCATTATTGCTTTGATAAAACATGTGGTTGGAAAGAAACTTCGCATAGGTTACTCGATGGAATTAAATGTCCTAAGTGCCAAGGTCCTATTATAAGTTATCATCCAAAGAAAGAAAGTAAATAGCCCCCCGGTCAAAACTTTCGCATCTTTTAGGGAGTGTTAACAACGTAGAGGGTTAAGCGGAGAAAACATTTTTCGGAATTTTGAGGTGAAAGGGGGGTGTATGATGCGAAAAAAGCCCACAAAGACCCAAGTGAAGGAAGATTTATTACAAAAATTGGATTCTAAGGGAATGGTGGATAAATTCTATGTTGATCTGGTTGAAGATTACATGGTGCTGTGGGATATCAAGAGCGCATTAGCAAGAGAGTGTAAGCAAAGAAAAATGATTCCATGGAAGAATGGGGAGAATCAGCAGGGTGAAAAAGTGAACCCGGCAATGAAAGAATTTCGTGATACAAATAAGAGAATGACAGAGTTGCTCAAATCATTAGGGTTAGAAGCGCCAAGCAAGGATGATGATAACGATGACTTTGAAG
Source organism: uncultured Bacillus sp. (assembly GCA_937902115.1). Classification (GTDB taxonomy): domain Bacteria; phylum Bacillota; class Bacilli; order Bacillales; family Cytobacillaceae; genus Bacillus_BD. Next base: position 7,310 of record CALGSR010000012.1, read on the forward strand.
ACATCTAAATATCATCCTTACATCGATGACTATATTCATATGATTGAATCTGGCGAAATTAATGCTTGCGAGGAACAGTGGCAGCTTGTTGATTTTGTTAAATGGAAGTTAGAACAACCAGGTGTTGTTATCGATGCTGAAGCGATAGAAAAATCTATAGAAACGCCGGCGAAGTATTTTCCCTTTGACCTTTTCGCATGGCAGCGTTTTTGCAATGCCTTTATATACGGGGTTCGTTATGAATCTGGAAAACTGATGTTCAACCGTTTCCTCATAGAGATAGGACGCGGCGCCGGGAAGAATGGATATATCTCATATAATAGTTTTTATATGATGTCAGGTCACCATGGTATCAAAAATTATGATATAGATATTGTGGCCACATCGGAAAGCCAGGCTAAAACCTCTTTTGATGATGTTTATAATGTGCTGGATAGCCCGGAATATGCTAAGAGATTAAAGAAAGTTTTCTACAAATCTAAGGTATTACTCCAACACCGTGGTACAAAATCGAAAATGGAATACAACACTTCCAACGCCAGGACAAAAGACGGTAAGCGGAGCGGTGTTGTTATCTTCGATGAGATCCATGAATACGACGATTATAGCAACATTAAAGTTTTTACTTCTGGACTTGGAAAGAAAAAGGATCCGCGTACATTTTATATTACGACCGATGGTTATGTACGTGGTGGTGTACTCGATGATTTAAAAGCTGAAGCTAAAATGGTTTTGAACAAAGAACTACCGGAATCAACACTTTTCCCTTTTATTTGCAAGCTCGATAAAGAGGAAGAGGTTAATGACATAAATATGTGGGAAAAAGCCAATCCGTCATTTCGTTATAATGAGCACCTGCAGGATGAAATGAAACAAGAATTTCATGATATGCAGATTAATAGTGCCTTAAGAATTGAATTTATGACTAAACGTATGAACCTTCCTATGGAAGATTCTCGCAAAGAGGTTGCTAGTTATGAGGATAGGTTGGCTACTAATCAGCCCATTCCAGATGAGCTGGCAGGTGCCGAATGCATTGGTGCGGTCGACTTTGCGCAAATCAGAGACTTTTGCTCTGTTGGAATATTTATGAAGGCAAACGGCAAGCGATATTGGCTGCAGCATACTTTCATGCATCATTCAGCGCCTAAACTCCAGGACATTAACAAGGATATTATTCAGATCGCGATTGAAAAAGGCTTGCTAACGGTAGTGCATGACGAATCGATTAAAGCGGAGCATGTTGTGAATTGGATGTTAAAAATGAATAAGACCTATCGTATCAAAAAGGTAAGTATGGACCTTTATCGAGCGTCTATTTTAAAAGAGGCGTTTGAAACTGCGGGTTTTGAAGTAGGAATTGTTCGTCGTGGTCCGGCGACACATAGTAAACTTGCTCCACTGGTAGAAGAAATGTTCATTCAGAAAACGGCTGTTTTCGGTGATGATCCTTTAATGCGCTGGTATGTTGGTAATGTCTATAAAGAAGAAAAAGACAACGGAAACGTTGAATATAAAAAGATTGATAAAGACAAGCGGAAAACAGACGGGTTTTTCGCATTTTTGCATGCCTTGAATTTTGATGACGAGATAGCAGAGCGGAATCAAATTAAAGCGGGCATGTTCAAGGTTAGAACATATTAATCGGGGGAGGTGAAGCTGTGGGATTAGTAAGCTGGATATCCGGTTTTTTTAAAGGGAAGGGTTCTTTTGGATTAACGGACTCTTATTATGAGTTAGCTGTAGAATATTGCTTCAAAAAATTAGCTGTAGAGACATGTATAGACTTAATCGCCAATACACTTGCTCGGTGTGAAATTCAGACGTTTGAAAAAGGGAAGGAGATTCGTGGAGAAAACTACTATTTACTCAACGTATCACCTAATCAAAATCAAAATGCGAGTGAATTTCTCCATAGTGTAGCTAGTCATTTAATCATGAATAATGAATGTTTAGTTATTATGCAA
>CALGSR010000013.1 GCA_937902115.1 uncultured Bacillus sp.
GGCGGAACCAATGTCATGTCATTTGGTAAAAGTAATGCCAGAGTGTATGTAGAGGCCGTAACGGGAAAATCATTTGCTGATGTTGCCGGACAGGATGAGGCAAAGGAAGCACTGCAGGAACTGATCGATTTTCTGCATCATCCGGATAAGTATAGAGAAATGGGGGCGAAAATTCCAAAAGGGGTTCTGCTCGTCGGTCCGCCTGGTACAGGAAAAACCTTGATCGCAAAAGCGGTTGCTGGAGAAGCAAAGGTTCCATTTTTTTCGATCTCCGGCGCTGAGTTTGTTGAAATGTTTGTCGGTATGGGGGCTGCCCGGGTAAGGGATTTATTTAAACAGGCACAGGAAAAAGCCCCATGTATTGTGTTTATTGATGAAATTGATACGATCGGAAAAAGCCGTGCTTCAGGGGGCCCAGTCAGCAATGATGAGCGGGAACAAACGTTAAATCAGCTATTATCAGAAATGGACGGCTTTGATCCGGATAAAGGGGTCATCATTTTAGCAGCGACAAACCGTCCGGAAATATTAGATAAAGCCTTACTGCGTCCGGGAAGATTTGACCGCCGCATTCCGCTTGAACTACCAGATGTTGCCGGTCGGGAGGCGATTTTAAAAGTACATGCGAAAAAGGTGAAAATAGCAGAGGATGTTGATTTAAGAGAAATTGCCAAGGCAACAGCCGGAGCATCTGGAGCGTATTTGGCCAATATCATTAATGAGGCAGCCTTAAGAGCGGTCAAATTGAAGCATCAGCATATTACACAAAATGATTTAGAAGAATCGGTTGAAGTCATTATCGCAGGTTATCAGCGCAAAAATGCTGTGATATCAAAGGAAGAACGGTCCACGATTTCCTATCACGAAATTGGACATGCCCTTGTCGCGGCAGGCCTAAGCCATGCTGCACCTGTTCATAAAATTACGATCATTCCAAGAACGTCTGGGGCATTAGGCTACACGATGCAGGTAGAAGAGGATGAAAAAGTATTAATGACAAAAGAGCAGGCATTAGATAAAATCACAATCTTAATGGGCGGACGTGCCGCAGAGGAATTGATTTTTCACACAGTGACGTCTGGTGCCGCAAATGATATTGAGCAGGCCACAAAAATTGCAAGGGCCATGGTTACCCGGTTCGGCATGAGTGAAGAATTTGATATGATGGCGCTCGAAACGTTAAATAATCCCTATTTAGGCGGGGATACTTCAATTCTCGTTTCAGCTGAAACCGCTGCAAAAATTGATGATGAAGTCTTGAAGATTATCAAAGACTGTCACAGCCGAGCAACTCAGATACTTAAAGAAAACAGCGTAAAACTTCATGAACTTGCAGAGCACTTGCTTGAAAAAGAATCGTTAAGCGGTGAGGAATTTTCGAAGATACTATCTGCATAGTGAAGCCTAAATATTCTTCATGGACAGAAATGTAAAACAAAAAAAGTGCAGCCTCTTGTATTGAGGGTGCACCTTTTCAGCTTCAAAAATCTAATTTCTCCAGTTTTTCATCAGCGCTGTTCCTTGTAATATTTTGCGATTGCCATAGATCACTTTTAAGATTAGCCCTTTCCTTTTTTCGCTGCTCTAGCATATCCTTTAAGCCAGGAACATCGGGATGCTTTTCATAAAGCTCGATTAACCCAAGAACGCCGGATGCAGACATTTGATTTAAATAATGGATATCAATTTTTCCAGTTTCCTCATAAAGAGCAATATTTTCCTTCACAACAAACCGATCGATATTGACAACATTAATCCCAGTATAATAGATAAGCGCTGCAATGAAATAGAAGTGGAACAACGACAGCTTTTCAAGCCAGATTTTCACAAGGGTATAAGCGAGTATCACCATTAAGAAAATCATAAAGGAATGCGCCAACACTCTTGAAAAGGTAAAACCATATGCTTCTTCATACATAGACAGCCGCATAAAGGCTGAAACAAGCATGACTCCGCTTGCTAAAACAAGAATCGTCAAGGAAAAATTGAGTGCTTTTTTCAATAATCCAACTCCGATTTTCGTCCATAGAATCACACCCGTGATCATACTAAGGTTGATCAATGTGACAAAAAGAAGTTCGAAAAACCCACGGCGGGCGTATTCCGCATATGTATAGCCACCACCAAGTGTACCACTGAAAAAATACTTAAATTGCACAGCAACAAATAGGATATAAACGATATTTAAAAGAATAAGAACAGTCAGGGTAATAATTCCATCTAAGGAAAAGGATTGAACAGATGTCTTTTGCTCTTGTTTAGGCACATATTTGTGCAGCAATGACTGCAGATAACCAAAGATACAGAACGTGATGATGAGAATGAGTATGAACCTAATGAGATATTTGGGATTAAAATGCACCAAATCTGGAATTCCCATTAATAGTTTTTCAAATTGCGTATCCGCTGAAGTTAAAAGATTTAAGATAACCATGAGAAAAGGAATAGCGAAAACACAGCCAAGCAAAACCTTTTTCACAATCGTACTGCGATTTCCTTTGTTTCTTTGCATCATACGTGCAGTGATATGTTTTGTAAAAATAGCGCTATATCTTAACCCGCTGAAAAGACGAAGCAAGGTATACCGGAAAAAGAATAAACGATTCCACTGAATATTCTTCGGTGATGTGATTAAGGCAAGATGAAAGATGACCAGTGCCGGGATGACCAAGATATTTAATAAATAAAACAGGATCGTATCATACAAATAGTACCCTGAAGCTAAAACCCACACAGCGATCAAAATAAGATATCCAAAACGCTGATGTGAGAAGGGAAAGGAGCGGTAGCGCCAGAAAAATACAGCATAAAAAAATACAATAAAAACAAAGAAAGAGATTCCGATTCTCCCTCTAAAGAATGCCTCTTCTGCAAAAATACCAATCAGCAGGCAGAACAAAAGAAAGACCCAATCCTTTTTTTCTATTTTTTGCTTCATTTTTAAATCCTCCTTTAAATTGTTAATCTTTATATATAGGAATTCTATGTATAAGTGTAAAAAATATAAGGTTTTTGTTAAAAATACATAGAATTAAGATGCATATAGAATATCTATGTATATAGATAAAAAAAGCTTATAGAGAAGCTTTTTTCCCCCATTTGTAGCAAAGCAGACAAAGCGGGTATAAAAGAATCGTTAACACGATACAGAGTCCGATAAAAGTTTCTGTTAAGAGCGGGTAAAACCATTGATGCGGAATAATCTGGAATACAGTTAAAAACATCAGTGTCAGGTTAGGGATTAATGCGAGGAAGAATGTCCTTTTCATTACTTTTCTTCCCTTATGACCGAACCCTCTGCCAATTTCATAACCGAGCAATGCCCAAAAGGCCATATAAACAAATGCGATAAGAATCGGAATCGATGTCAGCTGTTCCCAGAGCTCTTTTAACCAGCTCCAATCGAATAGATTATGAGCCAGGGTGAGTGCAGCTCCACTCGTAAATAATAGGATATTAACCGCAATAAACAACCATTTCATATTGCTCGGAGTGACAGACAACTCTTCCTTCCACAAATCAGCTATCTCTCTTGGGGTGCCAACTCTTAAATAGATTTGACTTCGTATCTCAGATTGCCCACTTTGAATCTGAAGCTCTTGCAGCAAGTCATCCAGATGTGCCCCATATTCTTCTAAAATTGCGTCCTTCTCCTGATGCTGTTCCAGAAGCAGGGCAAGCTCTTCTAAAAATTCATTCTTCAGCCGTTCCATGTTTGTTTCTCCCCATTACTTTGTTCATAACAGAAACAAAATCATGCCATTCCTGGGTTCTTTCCTGAAGCATATCCTTCCCTGCCTCAGTAATCCGATAATACTTCCTTGCTGGTCCTTTTTCTTGTTCTTGCCAATAGTGTTCGATATATTCCTGCTTTTCGAGTTTATGGAGTGCTGGATAAAGGGTTCCTTCTTTAAAGGAAAACTCATTGGCGCTTCGTTTTTCCAACTCTTTTACAATTTCGTATCCATACATATTCCGTTCATTCAGCAGCTGCAGCAGTAAAAGGGAAGTACTTCCTTTTACCAATTCACGGTTAAACATTTCATCACCTGCCTAGAATTATTAGGTACATAGAAATTCTACACCCGACAACAAAAAATGTAAAGGATGGAATAAAAAATAAGGCTGTATTCGTAAAGTTTGTTGTTAAAATTTAAAGGCCAATTTTAACGTGCA
>CALGSR010000014.1 GCA_937902115.1 uncultured Bacillus sp.
TTTATCTGCTGTCAATTGAGTTCATCCCCTTTACCAAGATGCAATTTCGTTGCCCGCAGCCGGATTCCTGCTCCCTGCATGGCGGACAAAATATTGGCGGTTACCTTTTGATTCCTGTCAATATAATGTCATCTTAGGAAGGATACGTCAAAAACTCATCGAATCATATTTATGAATAGGCGAAAATAGTTGGCATTTCCTTTATAAACGAAGGGTGGAAGCATCTTGCGATTCAAACGTTCCGCCATAACTCTGACAATAATAGACATAATAGCGGGCTTGGCAGCTTTAATAGCCGCTTTTTTATTGTTCGGTGGACGCAATTTTCCGACAGGCATTGTGAATCTTTGCCTCTTCACCGTTATTGTCATAGCGTCTAACATAGTCGGCTTTCTTTTCGCCGGACTTTACCGCAGGCTCTGGCGTTATGCCCAGCTGAACGATTTTTCCTTTATATTCTGGGGTGTCCTCTTAGGGCAGACTTTTGGGTATTTACTGACTAGAGTGGCCTTTAATATGCTTATTCCGATCAGAGTGTGGATCACTCAGTCGCTGATTCTCTTCTTACTCACTGTGGCAAGCAGAGGGCTGATCCGGGTTTATTACGAAGGCATTCCTTTTTCGCTCCACAACGGTAATAATCACGGCAAAAAAGTGATTATCGTCGGTGCCGGCAGTGCCGGTGCGATGGTTATCCGGGAGATTCATCATTCGATGCGGGAGCAATACAATGCGGTCGGTTTTGTTGATGACGATCCTTCCAAGCAAGGTTGTTCCGTGCATAGTGTACCGGTTTTAGGCTCCCTGAATGACCTGCCGAAATTGGCCGATCGGCTCCAAATCGAGGAAATCATCATTGCCATCCCTAGCGCTGAACAGGAGATCATTCGTAAAGTTAGCCAGTTGAATTTCTCGAAGCCTGTCAAGCTAAAGGTTATTCCCGGCATGAGTGCATTTATCGATGGTACTGCTGACATTAAGCGTTTTCGAGATGTTCAGGTTGAGGATTTGTTGGGACGCGAGCCGGTGCGGGTCAATCTCGAGGAAGTAGCGGCCTATCTTACCGGCAAACGAATTCTCATCACAGGTGCCGGCGGTTCAATAGGTTCTGAATTGTGTAGGCAGGTGGCCAAATTTAATCCTGAATCTCTAATTATGCTTGGCCGGGGCGAGAATTCAATTTATGAAATTGGAATTGAGATGGAGGAGAGCTTCCCCAAGCTTAAAATGTACAAGGTTATTGCAGACATTCGTGATCGCCAGGCTATTAAGCGTATTTTTCAGATGTATCGCCCACAGGTGGTCTTCCATGCCGCCGCGCATAAGCATGTTCCGCTCATGGAAGATTGGCCGGAAGAAGCTTTTAAAAACAATGTTCTGGGAACCTATAATGTTGCTTTGGAAGCTCATGAGCATAAATGTGAGCATTTTGTACTAATCTCCACAGATAAAGCCATAAAACCTTCCAGTGTCATGGGAGCCACAAAACGCATTGCTGAAATGATTATTCGTAGTCTGAGCGGGAATAGCGCAACTAAATTTGTCGCCGTAAGATTCGGAAATGTACTTGGCAGTCGGGGCAGTGTTGTACCGCTCTTCAAACGCCAGATTGAGCACGGTGGTCCGATTACGATAACTCACCCTGATATGAAACGATACTTTATGACCATTCCTGAAGCAGTCCAACTGGTTATTCAAGCCGGAGCTATGGGAGCCGGCGGAGAAGTGTTCGTCCTTGATATGGGGGAGCCTGTACGAATTGTGGAGTTGGCTGCGAATCTCATTCGTCTCTCAGGCTTAACTCTTGGGAAAGACATTCAGATCGTCTTTACGGGGGTGCGCGCCGGAGAAAAACTATTTGAACAATTATTATCTGGTGAGGAAGGTTCAACAGCCACAAAACATGAACGGATTTTTGTAGCCTCCCTGCCCAATAAAATTAAACCCGATATTTTGGCCTATCTTGGTACGATTTCTGAAAAGTGTTATACGGAAAACGTTGATTGTAAAGCACTTCTGGCCTCCCTGGTGTCAGACTATACCAAGTGCGGACAAGAGGTCGCTCCAACCGAGCACGAAAAAGAAGCTGCTCCAACCGCCGAAAATTATTAAAAAATCATCGATTAAGCAAATGAGGGGTTAGTTGATGGATATTTTATCACTTTTCCAGTTGCTTCGCAGAAGGAAATGGATCGTGATTCTTTGCATCCTTCTTTCCGGTGCAGCAAGTTTGATTATCAGCGCTATCATTCCTCCCAAGTACGCCGGTGTAGCCAGAGTAATGGTCAAGACAGACAGCGGTGGCGGGATCAGCTTTAGTAACACTATTCTAGCACAGTTTGGC
>CALGSR010000015.1 GCA_937902115.1 uncultured Bacillus sp.
ATAAAAATGATCGAGCATGTTCGAAAGTGATGGAAAAGATTTGCTCTCACCCTGAATACTTTCTAGTGGAAAGAAATAAAAGTTTTCCTTTTCCCCGTTATTCATAATGGCCGGGACGTAATCATTCTCATTTATTCGTTTCATTAAAGAAAGGAAAGCCGGTGGTACAGTAGTACGGTTGACTAAGCCTGCCCGATATGTGATTTCTTTAGCGAAAAGCGGAGAGATCCCGGCGTATTGAGCCATGATTTGTTTGTCGAGCTTTCCGGCATTAAAATCCAGCCGACGCAGGATATCTTCCTCATCCGCTGCAAATGGGTTTGCTTTATGCTGCTCAGGCGGAAATATGTAATCTTGCCCTGGGAGAATCGCCCGGTAGGAGTTGATGGCAAAGGACACATGCTTGATGCTGTCTAATATCATGTTACGGTCCTGATCAAGCAGAATAATATTGCTGTGGCGTCCCATAATTTCTACAATTAATCTTTTACAAGAAGTGTCGCCAAGTTCATTTCTTCCTTTAATATCAAAGATAATGATCCGGTCCAATCCGTGCTGGTGAATATCCTCTATCATGTAGCCTTCTAAATGCTTGCGCAGCAGCATACAAAACATTGGCGGCTCTGGAGGATTATCGTAGCCCTCATCAGTCAATTGCGCCCTGGCATGGGCAGGATGGGCTGAGAGAAGTAATTTATGATTTTTCCCCTTTGCTCTGACCACCAGAATAATCTCATGCTGGTATGGCTGATGTACTTTATTAATTCGTCCGCCTTTTAAAATTTCTGTGAGCTCTTTTGTTACAGCCCTTGTAAATAAACCATCAAATGACATAAAAAACATCCTTTACTAAAAAAATTTCCCTTTTGTATCATTAAGTTTTTCCGGAATTTATGGATAAACCTTCTTGATTTTAACTGTACAAGTCGTTTTGACGATGTGCAACCATCTTAGCATTTTTTCGGACAAGGGTGAATAAGCTTTCCATAGAGGAATGTGAAATTTAGTTTGTTGCTGATTAAATGAGTGGTTAAAAGGAAAGCGGTGCAATCATGTGCATGAACGAGTTTAAGAGAATGATAGTTTATCCTTTAAGGCCATTCATTGCAGTTCAAAATGAAGGGGGAAGTGAGTTGGCAGGATGAAGTACCATGAGATGAATAAACGAGAAGTAGAGGAAGCGTTAAATGCTGACCTCTCTTCAGGATTAACCAATGACGATGCAAAAAAACGCCTGAATCAGTATGGATTCAATGAATTGGAAGAAGGTGAAAAACAATCGGCACTGCTGTTGTTTTTCAGCCAATTCAAGGATTTTATGGTTCTTGTTTTGCTTGCGGCAACACTTATTTCAGGTTTACTCGGAGAATATATCGATGCGATCGCCATCATTGCCATTGTGATTATTAATGGATTTCTTGGATTTTTCCAGGAAAGAAAAGCTGAAAAGTCACTCCAGGCTTTAAAGGAGTTATCAGCTCCACAGGTCTCTGTATTACGTGAAGGAAAATGGATGAAATTATCTTCGAAAGAAATTGTCCCTGGTGATGTATTGAAATTTACGAGCGGGGATCGCGTTGGAGCGGATGTTCGTTTGATAGATGTAAAAAGCTTGGAAATTGAAGAATCTGCATTAACAGGTGAGTCTCTTCCGGTGCCAAAAAATCCTGCGCCGCTTAGCGGTGAAAATCCCGGTATCGGGGACATGGTAAATATGGCTTTTATGGGCACGATGGTCACAAGAGGAAACGGTATGGGAGTAGTAGTTGGAACAGGAATGAAAACAGCCATGGGGCAAATTGCCGACCTGCTGCAAAGTGCCGAATCGATGATCACGCCATTACAAAGAAGGCTGGAACAGCTTGGGAAAATCCTCATTGTGACTGCTCTTATTTTAACAGCCCTCGTTGTTGTGATGGGAGTGATTCAGGGACAAGAGCTATACACGATGTTTTTAGCGGGTGTTTCACTAGCTGTAGCTGCCATTCCTGAGGGGCTGCCGGCGATTGTAACGGTTGCTCTTTCACTGGGTGTACAAAGAATGATTAAGCAAAAGGCGATCGTTAGAAAACTGCCTGCCGTTGAAACCCTTGGCTGTGCTTCGGTTATCTGTTCTGATAAAACAGGAACGATGACACAAAATGAAATGACCGTTACCCACTTATGGAGCGGGGGCAAAACCTGGACCGTTGATGGAGTGGGGTACGAGCCAAGAGGTTCTTTTTACCGGGAAGAATCTCCAATTGAACTAAACTCTGAAAAATCTCTGCAGCAAATGTTGATGTTTGGCATGCTATGTAATCATGCTGATTTAATTGAAAGGGAAAAAGACTATGTCATAGATGGGGATCCAACAGAAGGTGCTCTCCTTGTTTCGGCCATGAAAGCAGGTTATTCCCGCGAACAATTGTTAGGCCAATTTGAGATCGTTAATGAGTTTCCTTTTGATTCGACAAGAAAAATGATGAGTGTCATTGTTAAGGATCAAAGCGGCAGGCGCTTCGTGATTACAAAGGGTGCCCCGGATGTTTTACTGGAAAAAAGTGCGGTCATTTTATGGGATGAACGGAAAAGGTTACTTGATCAGGAAACGATACAAAAGGTTCAATCGGCCATTAATCAATTAGCATCACAGGCATTAAGAACGATCGCCTTTGGTTTTAAGGAAATTTCTCCGCAAACAATCATTATGAATGAAACAGAGGCAGAAAAGGAGTTAACCTTGATTGGGCTGCAGGGCATGATTGACCCACCGCGCCCTGAGGTGAAATTAGCCGTTAAAGAGTGCCGAGAAGCTGGTATCAAAACGGTTATGATCACAGGGGACCATGTCATTACAGCTAAGGCGATAGCGAAACAGCTTGGAATTTTGACGAACCAATCAAAGGTGATTGAAGGGTCTGAGCTGTCCAATATGTCTGTCGAAGAGCTTGAAGAAGTAGTTGAAGATGTTTCAGTTTTTGCCCGTGTGTCACCAGAGCATAAATTAAAAATAGTAAGAGCATGGCAAAATAGAGGGCATATCGTTGCGATGACAGGGGATGGTGTCAACGATGCCCCTGCGATTAAAGCAGCAGATATCGGCGTAGCGATGGGAATAACGGGAACAGATGTAGCTAAGGAAGCGTCCGCGCTTGTATTGCTCGATGATAATTTCGCAACGATTAAAGCAGCAATTAAAGAGGGGCGGAATATTTACGAGAATATTCGTAAATTTATCCGTTATTTATTGGCCTCAAATGTCGGTGAAATTTTGGTTATGTTATTTGCGATGATTTTAGCGCTGCCATTGCCGCTTGTTCCAATCCAAATTCTTTGGGTGAATTTAGTAACAGACGGCCTCCCAGCAATGGCGCTGGGGTTGGATCAACCGGAGGGCGATGTGATGAAACGGAAACCCCGCAGTCCGCGGGAAGGTGTGTTTGCACGCGGGTTGGGATGGAAGGTCGTTTCACGGGGCTTTTTAATTGGGATTGTTACTCTCCTGGCATTTATTATTGCCTACAGGCAGAATCCGGAACATCTTGAATATGCACAAACCGTTGCCTTTGCGACATTAGTACTTGCTCAACTCATCCATGTATTTGACTGCAGAAGTGAAAGATCAATCCTTGCCCGCAATCCATTTGGTAATAAGTATTTAATCGGTTCTGTTATTCTTTCACAGCTTATGGTACTTGTTGTCATTTACTATCCGCCATTACAACCGATTTTCCATACCGTTTCTATTAAGCCATCTGATTGGATTGCCATAACAGGACTAGCTGCAATTCCAACCTTTTTACTAGCAGGTTCATTTTTATTAAGAAAAACAAAATGAAGTATGTTATAATTTCAAGGTGATGGAGACTGCTCTGTTGCCTTGCTTTTTTTTGTTTGTAAATAGACCAAGAATAAGGTACAGATGGAGTCGGATAGGATGTGGTAGGAATGGTCATGAGTATGACAGGTTTTGGAAGGAGTCAGAAGGAAAGTGATTCCTTTTCGATTACTGTAGAAGTAAAAACTGTTAACCACAGGTTTTCAGAATATTATATACGAATGCCTCGTCATTTTAATAAAATAGAAGATAAAATAAAGAAAAAATTGAATACTTATTTACATAGAGGAAGAATTGAAGTATATGTAACTATTGATGGCGAAGGTATTGTTAATCGCAGTGTTCAGGTTGATTGGCAGCTGCTTGATCATTATGTGCAATCAGTTACGCAAATTCAGCAAAAATATGGATTAGAGAATAATCTTTCATTGCATGACCTATTGAATCGAGAGGATATTATTCAGATAGAGGAAGAAGAGACAGGCAATGAAACGATCGATTCTATTTTATTAGAAGCTATCGAAGAAGCTGTTATTGGTGTTAAACAAATGCGAGAGCTCGAGGGGGCAGCGTTAGAAAAGGACTTGAGTAAAAATTTACATAATCTTCAGGGCAAGGTTTTGGACCTGGAGGCAATGGCCCCTGCTGTTATTGAATTGTATCAGGACAGATTGACGAAAAGAATTCAAGAATTTGTCGGCGGGCAGATAGAGGAAAATCGAATTTTAACGGAAGTAGCTGTTTTTGCAGATAAAGCGGATATTAATGAAGAATTGACACGGCTTGGGAGTCATATTAAACAATTTGAGAATATTCTTGCGCTCTTGGAGCCAATTGGAAGGAAATTGGACTTTCTAATTCAGGAGATGAATCGAGAGGTGAATACGATAGGTTCAAAAGCAAATGATTCTTCCATTGCAAAAGAGGTCGTGGAAATGAAAAGTATTCTCGAGAAAATGAAGGAGCAGGTTCAAAATATCGAATAAGACCGTTTAGAAATGGCTTATCAAGGCGAAAATAATCATTTAACATCATTCAGCAAGTGTTTTCCACTTCTATTAGCTGGAGATGAATGTGACGTAGATAAATCATTCGGTTGGTTAAAAGCTCAGCTGAATGAAGTTAAAGCTTCCGGCGAGTCTTGCGATTTTTTAAAGGAAGTTTTTCGAGTAAACTCGAAAAAATCCGGGCGCAAATTTGCCAAGGTAAATTTGATTATGGGGGAGGAGCATCATATGATCAAACTGATTAATATCGGGTTTGGTAATATCGTTTCTGCAAACCGGATCATTTCTATCGTAAGTCCTGAATCTGCTCCCATTAAAAGAATTATTCAGGAGGCACGTGATCGGGGTTCGTTGATTGATGCAACATATGGCAGAAGAACAAGAGCCGTTCTAATAATGGATAGTGATCATATTATTTTAAGTGCGGTGCAGCCAGAAACCGTTGCACATCGTTTGAACGACCGGGATGAAATATTGGATGAAGGGTAGGACGTTTTAATGGAGGAAAAAGGGTTGTTAATCGTATTATCAGGACCATCAGGTGTGGGGAAAGGGACTGTCAGGAAGGCTATTTTCTCGCAACCTGATTTGGATTTTGAATACTCGATTTCAATGACAACAAGGGTTCCACGAGAAGGTGAAGTGGACGGTGTTGATTATTTTTTTAAAACAAAGGAAGAATTTGAAGCGCTTATTGAGCAGGGGAAATTACTTGAATATGCAGAGTTTGTTGGGAATTATTACGGCACACCGGTCGATTATGTCCGTGAAACTTTAGATAAAGGAAAAGATGTCTTTCTTGAAATTGAAGTACAGGGAGCTCGTCAGGTGAGGGAAAAATTTCCTGATGGCTTGTTTATTTTCCTGATGCCTCCGAGTTTATCCGAATTAAAAAAACGTATCGTGACAAGAGGGACGGAAACAGAGGAAATCATTAACAATCGTCTCAATGTAGCGAAGGAAGAAATTGAAATGATGCATTTATATGATTACGTAGTTGAAAATGATCAAATTGATCTCGCTTGTGAGCGAATTAAGAGTATCGTAGTGGCAGAGCATTGCCGCAGAGTGAGATTAGAGCCAAAATACTTAAAAATGCTGGAGGTCAAATAACATGTTATACCCGTCTATTGATTCATTAATGACAAAAATTGATAGTAAATATTCTTTAGTTTCCGTTGCAGCAAAGCGTGCCAGACATATGCAACAGGGGGCATCTCCTTTATTAAACCGTTATATTTCTCATAAAAATGTTGGGAAAGCACTTGAGGAAATCGACTCCGATAAATTGGTCTACCGTATTTCAGATAAAGCCAATATGGAATATAGAAATGAATATTAATCTTAAAGGCTGAAATTTTCAGCCTCTTTTCTTTATTTAGGGAAAAATTAATAATAATCATAATTTTATCATCGTAATTTGGCTGATTATTAGTGAAAAATAACCAGCCTTCTTGCATAATAAACATAAGTAGATTCTAGAGAGTAATGGGGGTCAGATTTATGTTAATCGGAAAAAAAATATTATTATGTGTTACTGGCGGGATTGCCGTCTATAAAGCTGCAGCATTAACCAGTAAACTTACTCAGGCAGGTGCTGAAGTCCGGGTTATATTAAGTGAATCAGCCGCCGAGTTCGTTAACCCTCTGACTTTCCAGGCATTATCACGTAATGATGTTTATACGAATACCTTTGAAGAGAAGGATTCGCAGAATATTGCTCACATCCATCTGGCCGATTGGGCCGATTTAGTATTAGTGGCACCTGCCACAGCGAATGTGATCGGAAAGCTGGCAGGAGGCATTGCCGATAATATGGTCTCAACGACTCTTCTTGCAGCAACATCTCCAGTATGGATTGCGCCTGCGATGAATGTCCATATGTACGAACATCCGGCAGTGCAACGAAATATAGAAATGCTGCGTCAATTTGGCTATACCTTTATTGAACCTGCAGAGGGTTATTTAGCTTGTGGTTATGTTGGTAAAGGAAGATTAGAAGAACCTGAAAATATCGTTGCGAAAGTTACGGCGTTCTTTTCGAAAAAGCCGGGGAATCTTGCCGGTAAAACGATTGTTATAACCGCTGGTCCAACGAGAGAAAAAATTGATCCGGTCCGTTTTTTAACAAATCATTCTAGCGGAAAAATGGGTTATGCTCTTGCTGAAGAAGCGCTTGCTGCAGGTGCGAGGGTTATTCTAATCTCCGGTCCCGTGAGTCTTGAGCCGCCTCACGGAGTGGAAATTGTTCATGTAGAAAGTGCTGAAGATATGTTTCATGCCGTCATGGAGCATTATTCGGCTGCTGATATCGTCATTAAAACGGCAGCAGTTGCCGATTACCGCCCGAAAATCAGTTATGATCATAAAGTTAAAAAACAGCCCGGTGAACAAGTCATTGAACTTGAGCGGACAAGGGACATTTTAATGGAACTGGGAAAAAGAAAACAGCACCAGATATTAATTGGTTTTGCAGCAGAAACGGATCACGTAGACAAGTATGCACAAGGAAAGCTAGAAGCAAAAAATGCCGATATGATCGTAGCAAATAATGTTCGGGAAAAAGGAGCAGGCTTTGGTACGGATACCAATATTGTTACCATTCATAAACGAAATGGTGAAAAGATTGAACTGCCGCTGCTCTCTAAAAACGAAGTTGCTGTAAAAATTCTTGAGGAAGCCGTGCTGCTCCTAGAAGGTAATGCTCAATGACCGTTGCAAAAGTCATTGTGGATGTACCAGCCAAACAAACGGACAGGACATTTGATTATTTGATTCCTGAACGTTTGCAAGGATGTATTGTCCCGGGGATGAGAGTAGTCGTTCCATTCGGTCCCCGTAAAGTACAAGGCTTTGTCACTTCAATTGAAAATAGTTCATCGTTTAACAAATTGAGAGAAATCATTGAACCAATGGATATCGAACCTGTTTTAAATGATGAATTGCTTTATCTTTCCGACTGGCTGACAGAGCATACCTTATGCTATAAAATATCCGCTTTTCAAGTGATGCTTCCTCCAGCACTAAAAGCGAAATATGAGAAAAAAATCAGGCTGAAAAGCCGTGCTAACCTCAATGACTTAAGGGAAAGCATTCGTCACTACTTTTTTGATAAAGATATCTTAAATTGGGATGAGGTTCTAAAAACAGGACAGCTTTCTGCTTTTCAAAAGGATACAGCTTGTGGGAACTTAGAAGTATTATACGAAGTAAAGGAACGAGTGAAGAAGAAACAAGTAAAAATGATTACTTCACTTGTTAACCGGGTGGATTTGGCCAAACTTGAGATCAAGGGCAGTAAACAAATGCTGGCCATGGAGTATTTCGCACATCATCCTGAACCGATTGAACGAGGTGATTTACTTAAAACGTTGAACATATCGTCCTCTGTGCTAAAAGGGTTAATTGAAAAGGGCTGGCTCGAGGAAAAGGTGAAAGAGGTTTATCGTGATCCATATGAAGACCGCATCATTCGAAAGACAGAGCCGCTTCCGTTGACAAATGAACAGTCTGCAGCTATTACACCTGTTCTAGCCTCCATTGCAGAAAATTCACATGAGGTTTTCCTCTTATACGGTGTTACTGGCAGCGGGAAAACTGAGGTATACTTACAATCCATTCAAAAAGTACTTGAGGATGGCAGGGAAGGTATTGTTCTTGTACCTGAAATTTCCCTGACACCACAAATGGTTAACCGTTTTAAAAGCCGTTTTGGTGATCAGGTAGCTGTTCTTCACAGCGGTCTCTCAGTTGGGGAAAAATACGATGAGTGGAGGAAAATTCAGCGCAAGGAAGTAAAAGTTGTGGTCGGGGCACGTTCAGCTATTTTTGCACCTTTTGAAAATTTAGGTATTATTATTATTGATGAAGAACATGAGACAAGCTATAAGCAGGAGGATAATCCAAAGTATCATGCGCGTGATGTTGCCATTGAACGTGCGAAAAGGCACCAATGTCCCGTCATACTTGGCAGTGCAACTCCTTCTTTGGAAAGCTTCGCAAGGGCAAAAAAAAGTGTGTATAAGTTATTGACCTTGCCTAAGCGGATGAATGATCATCAACTGCCTGAGGTTAACATTGTTGATATGCGTGAAGAATTAAGGGAAGGCAACCGTTCGATGTTTTCTCGGATTCTTCATGAAAAAATTCAAGATCGACTGACAAAAAAAGAACAAATCGTATTATTTTTAAATAAGCGCGGACATTCTTCGTTTGTCATGTGCCGTGATTGCGGCTATGTCGTCCAATGTCCCAATTGTGATATCTCCTTAACCTATCACCGGTTCAGCCAGCAAATGAAATGTCATTATTGCGGCCATGAAGCGGTAGTTCCGAATATTTGTCCGGAATGTGCGAGTGATCATATCCGTTATTTCGGAACTGGGACACAAAAGGTTGAGGAAGAACTTGGGAAAATATTTCCTGAAGCAAAAGTTATTCGTATGGATGTTGATACGACGTCAAGAAAAGGATCCCATGAAAAGCTTTTATCTGCTTTTCAAGAGGGAAAGGCTGATATTCTGCTGGGAACGCAGATGATTGCAAAGGGATTAGACTTCCCTAATATTACATTGGTAGGTGTGCTTTCGGCTGATACGATGCTGCATCTGCCTGATTTCCGTTCTTCAGAAAAAACATTTCAACTTCTGACACAGGTAAGCGGCCGCGCAGGTAGACATGAACTTGAAGGGGAAGTTGTGATTCAAACCTATTCACCTG
>CALGSR010000016.1 GCA_937902115.1 uncultured Bacillus sp.
ATTGGAAATAGCAGCGGAACTTGGGATCCCCATTGTTGAAGATGATCCAGTCAGTCTGCTCTCACTTGACGACAAGATTCATTATCCGCTCAAATCGATTGATAAAAGTGGCAATGTGCTATATATCGGTTCATTATCAAAGGTTATTGCCTCAAGTCTACGGGTCGGTTGGATTATGGGGCCGGAGTCTGTTATTAACCGTCTAGCGGATGCACGGCAGCAAATTGATTTTGGATTAAGTATCTTTCCCCAGTTGATTGCGAATCAATTTATCCAATCACCTGAATATCGGAACCATATTACTTTCTTGAAACAAGAGCTACTGGAAAAAAGAAATGAAATGGCTTCTGCATTGATTGAGTACCTTGGTGAAAAAATAGAATTTTCGGTTCCTAGAGGCGGACTCTTTTTCTGGTGCAAAATCAAACAAAAAGTTGATGATCAAAAGTTGGTAGAGGTAGGAATTAAAAATAAAATTTTGTTTATGCCAGGCAGTGTATATGGTTCGCCGAACGGGTATGTCCGTTTCACTTATGCCCGCCTAAAAAAAGAAGAAATAAAAGATGCGGTAAAACGGTTTGCAGAAGTGTTAGAGCGAATGTAAAGCAAGAGTGTTATTCTCTTGCTTTTTTCGCCAATACGATTCCTCTCGGAAAACGATCTTACAATACTAGAGACATGGAATAACGATTCCCTTACCTCTAGTTCTTTTAACTCACATACTACCTCTTTCAACAGCAGTTTTTAGATTAATTTTTTATTTTATCCCTTTGAATATCCATTTTATAGTAAGATAATAATAGGACATATAATTCATTATGGAGGTGAGATAATGGATGAACATTATTACAAAAGGTTCTTTAAACAATCTCCAACAGCCTACTCCTATCATAAAGTACTGCTAAATGATCAAGGTTTTCCCTTTGACTATGAATATTTAGAACTAAATCCCGCCTGTGAAAAATTATTTAACTTACAGGCATCAAAGGTATTAAATAAAAGATTTTATGAGCTTTTTCCTCAAGGATGGGAAGGTGAATATAAATGGAAGGACCTCTTAAATGAAGCGATACTAAATCGTCAAACCATCCAATTTACCATCTATCAAATATCTCTGCAAAAGTGGATTCGTGTGACAGCCTTCCCATTAAGTGGAGATACCTTTGCCTGTGTTTACGATGATGTTACAAAAGAACATTTGCTTGATAAAGGAATCGAAGGGTTTTTAACAGTGAATTTAGACATGCTTTGTGTGGCTAATACAAATGGTGAGTTTATTAGAGTGAATGAAAAGTTTGAAGATACTCTCGGATATACAGTTAAGGAGTTGGAGGGGGAAAGTTTTGTATCCCTTGTACATCCAGAAGATATCGCACCAACAATTGAGACGATGAATAAACTAATAGAGCAGCAATCAATTAACAGTTTCATTAACAGAATTCGCTGCAAAGACGGATCCTATAAATACATAGAATGGAGGTCCCAGCCAAATGGTCAGTACATATACGCAACCGCTAGAGATATTACGGAAAAACATATGGAAGAAATCCAGCTGCTCCAGCTGGCAAAAAGTCTGCAGGAGAAAAACGAAGAATTAAACGAACTTGCCATAACCGATGAATTAACCGGTCTATACAATCGGCATTATATCGATCAAATCATTGAAAATGAAATGAGCCGCTCTGATAGATACGATGAACCCCTGTCAATGATTCTATTAGATCTTGACTTCTTTAAGCGGGTTAATGACAGTTGGGGACATCCAATAGGTGATGAAGTACTAAGACGCACGGCTGAAATCACCAAAAATAATATCCGAAAATCCGATATTATGGCAAGAATGGGCGGCGAAGAATTTGCGATATTTTTGCCGCATTGTACAATTACCGGAGCGCTTGTTGTGGCGGAAAAAATTCGCAATCTTTTAGAAAGCACGGAACATCCCATGGCTGGAGTCGTAACATCCAGTTTCGGTGTCGCTGAAAGAAGAAAAAATGAATCATTTTACAACTGGTATAAGCGTGCCGATGAAGCCTTATACCGCGCAAAAGAAGGAGGGCGCAACCGAGTTATCAGTGCAGATAATCAACATGATGTACCAGTTGCTTCTGTCCGTCTGGAATGGAAGGTTGAATGGGAAAGCGGCAACACAGTGATTGATGAACAGCATCGCGATTTGATTAAACAAGGAAACAGCCTTATTTATATGTCCCTTTCTAATGCCAGCTACGAGCAAACTTTACAGCAGCTGGATACGGTGTTAAATCATGTTGTCGATCATTTTGACAGCGAAGAAGAAATTCTATCTTCCATTGACTACCCTGGCTATGAAAAACATACAAAAATCCACAAAGGGCTGGTTGAAAAAGCAGTACAACTGAAGGAGTCCTACCTGAAAGGGGAGCTCAAGGCATCGGCCTTCTTCTCCTTCATTGTTGATGATATTATTATAGGACATATGCTTCACGCCGACCGGGAGTACTTTCCGTACACACAAAATAAAATGCAGTAATCGTATTAGACAGAAAACATAAAAGTGCCTGACTCCTTTATTCATTAAGAGTCAGGCACTTTTCTCTCTATTCCCCCGAAACATTTCATCAAAGCGATTGATTAAACCCTATCGTTGATTGTTTATTTAGGCTTATTTTTTTCCTAAAATCTACAAAAAGCCAGGCAATTAAGATTAAGAGAAAAAGGAACATTGAAAATGGAATAAACCATAAATTCCCTGCATCTGCATTCCAGCCAATGAACATGAATGAAATCGACATAATCGGTGCCATAAAATAATATGCTTTTGTATGATAAAACCAGCCATAAGGATATAAATGTGCGGCTGTAATAATGGCAAAAAATAATACCATCTGATTTGGACTTTGGGCAAACGCCCAAAATATGAGTGGAAAATACATCAATTGAGCTAGATTCAAGTAAAATCCTAACATACCTAATGGGTTATCATTTGTCCGCCAGTCTGCTTTAATGCTCTTGGAAAATAATAGTGCCAGTGGAAACATAATACCTGCAGAAAATAGCATCATTACATTTTTAGTATAGATTTCAAACGGCAGTAAAAAGATACCCGTGTTAATCGCCCAGATAATGACTGCAGACATTAAAAAGCCAATCCCATTTTTAGCTCGTACTGACAATTGATTAGTAAGGTTTACAATATCCACCATTTATCACCCTTCCACCTCTTCATTCCCTTCAAATTTATCCTTATTATACCATCGGCCTGAAATATTACAATTTTATGAAAAGTTAGGAATTGCAAAAGGTATGATTAGCCCACATCAAATATGTTTCCCTTTTGCAACATTTCCCCGTAAGTGCATATCCTAGCAAAAAGGAGTTGTGTCGGATGAATTGCTCTAAACGGATAAGGGTGAAAATTCTCGGATATTCAGTCATATTTAAGAAATTAGGAATTTTTAGAGAGAAGGAGTATAAATATTTTACTGATACGTATTATTAAGGATTCATCTAATAAATAAATATCACAATAAAAAAATTCGTTTCCATTACTAAGATGGAAACGAATTTTTCCTATAGCTCCACGAAAACCTTTTTTGATGAAACCTACTATAATATTGAAAGATCATCCTCTTGCGAATTATTTTTCAACAACAGCCAGGCAAGCAGCAAAAGCATTAGTTCTTTACATTCATGATATACAAAATTGAATTCGCTTCATTTTCATTTGAAAATAACTTTCCTTGGAGATGTTCACCATTTTCTCCGTAAGTTTCCTTAATGTATTCTAAATTATTTCCGTCTGTTGGTGAAAACTCCAACCGGATTTCATATCCTTTTAAATCAGATATTTTACTTTTGGGATTCGTAATGATTAATTGAAAAGAACCGTCTGGATTTGTATTTACACGGCCTGAAAAACCTGAGGTAATATAACCGTCCATATGTAATCGACCAAAAATGGTCGATCCCTCCAACAGATTACTTTTCCCGTCTATGTAAACGTATTTCTCATCTTCTTGGACACTTGCCTCGATCCAAACATTCGGCGAACCATAGTCTTCTGGTTTTTCCCATTTCGGAGTCTCAATGGAAACAGTCGTTTCAGGCTGAGTTAAAGGAATTTCTGTTATTACAGAGATTTTTTTCCTCAATTCCTCATCTTTCTCATACAGTCGGATAAAAGGTCCTTTCAGAGGATCCCCTGCCTCTGTGTAATATTGAATAATTTCATCATCTGTTACCCCACCTGGGCTGAAAACAATTTCTGTAAAAACGGATGGATCATCATATTTATCCGGCAGCTTTGATTGTAAGAGAAAGGAGCCATCTTCCTCTACAAGAGCTGTGCCTTGCCCTCCAATAAACGTTCCTTCCAATGGATTTACATAAAAATAAAGCTTAGAACCTGGCAGCAGATTTGTTGTCCCACTGGCAGTTAATGTTCGATCCTGCAATTGAATTTCTCCATTAATGTCAACTTCATAATTTCCTTTATCCGCTATACCAGTAACAGCAACCGCTTTTACAGCTTTCCTCTCGGCAGACTTTTGTTCATCGTCCTCTGTTATTTCTTGATCCGCTTGACTTGATTCAATAGTTTTCTTCTCAGGTACCTCTTTTTCCTCCTGACCTGTCATTTCTTGTCCACATCCTGTTACAATCAATAGAATCATAGCTAAAATGGCGAGAACCTTTTTCATCAATTAAACTCCTCTACAAAATTTAATTTTTTTACTTTTCTGCTATATTTTTTCTATCATTTATCCTCTCGCTCGTCAATCTCAAATAAAGAATCTCCTAAAAATACAGAATTAAGTCACAAAAAGGTGGCAATTTAAGGCTGTTAACGGATACAATAGCATTAAAATAGGAAAGGATGAATTGAAATGAAAAAGACAATGATTTTACTAGCAAATGGTTATGAGGAAATTGAAGCGCTAACCGTTGTTGATTTCCTGCGCCGAGCAGAAATTTCAATTGATTTAGTATCGATTATCGGAAAGTTAGAAACGGTTAGTGCTCATGGAGTACATATCCTCGCCGATAAATTAATCGAGGAGATCAATCCAAATGAATATGATGCGGTGATCACACCGGGCGGACTGCCAGGGTCTAATTTACTTGCAGAAAACGAAAAAGTGAAAGCCCTGTTACAATCTTTCTATGGGGAAAACAAACTGATTGCTTCTATTTGTGCGTCTCCACTTGCCTTGGAAGCGGCTGGAATCGCGGAAAAAGTAAATGGTACCTGTTACCCGGGATTTGAAGGAGAAGTTCATTTCAAAGAGTTTATTGAGAAACCGGTCGTTAAAGACGGGAATGTGATTACTTCAAGGGGCCCTGCTACTACTGGCTACTTTGCTTTAGCCATCATTGAGGAATTAGCAGGCAAAGAAACAGCGGATAAAGTGAAAAATGGTACCATGATGACATTTGTAGAGGAAGCGTTAAAGGCGTAACATGAGGTAAAATGAATCATTATGAAGCGGATAATAGGCAGTCCTAAAAGTACTGTACAAGTGTACTTTTAGGACTGCCTATAGCTTTCTCTTCTCATAATGCTACTAATATTTGCAATATACCAAGCAGCCCCGCCCCGATAATCGGTGAAATTTTTAAAAATATAACACCGGTGGTTGTTGCTGTATAAGATTCAATTGGATTGTTCGTCGGGGATGCTAAAAAATAAATAAACCTTTCCCATTGTTGTTTTTTTCCTTTCTGCGGGAACTCTGGAACTTCCACATGATATTCATCCAATTTCGCGCGGAGAAACTGTTCCTTTTCAAAAGGATCCTGATTCATCGAATTCTCCCTCCAATTCTTCTTTTAAATGTTTAATTGCCCGATGCAGCCTAGATTTTACCGTACCTTGAGGGATGGCAAGAACCTGTGATATCTCTTCATAGGTCATATCATGGTAATAATAGAGCAAAATGACGGCACGCTGAATATCAGGGAGTTTAGAAACTGCTTCACGAATCGTTATTCGATCAACGGGATCCATTTCAGACTCTATTATCGGTGTCAAAAACGGAAGGAAGGTACGCCATTTCTTTCGTCGGTTCAGTTTATCAGTCATGTGCCGAAAAGCAATCTGAAACAAATAGGATTTAATTTTCCCTTTCTTTGGTTCATAATGATTTCTGTACCGCTGCAATTTAACAAATGAATCTTGAACAATGTCTATACTGAACTGTTCCTCCCTCGTATAACGGAAAATAAATGAGTATAAAGCTGGTTTCAATAAGCTGTATATCGCTTCTAAGGCATCATCATCCCCATTTTGATAAGCAAGCATTAATTCATCCTCACGCTTATTCAATTTCATCGCTCCAACGTGCTTTAATTGACTTCAGTGTCAATGATACACGAGAAACTAAATAAGCAATCGAAACAATCGTCCATACCTGCGCCTGATTCGTGAAAAATTGGACATAGTGATTCTCAACTGTTTCGCCGCTCGAGATTAAAAAGTTAAGCGTTTGAACACAAATAATCGTATAAATTGCTAATATTAGTGTCAATGTATCAAATACATTCCATCGTAAATAAACGGTTGTTTTCTTATAATTGATTTTCCGATTTTCCCGGACAATGTATTTGCGATCCATCGGAATCATAATCGCTAATATGACCACCATCATTACCCCTGTAACAATTAATGACACAACCCATCCTGTATCCATATCAAACTTCCTCCCTTTCCACTTTACTGACTATACCAATGAGAGAGCCATATGGTTCCATATCCTGAACAGATTTTATAATAAATTTAAATAAACCAAAAGTAATTATTTAATTGTTCTATAACTTATAGATCAATTTACCCATTTTGTTCTAGATTTCATAGATCAGTTTTGTTATAATAAATATAGAACAGAAGGGAGGGATAAAAGTGATTATCCAAATTGACACGGAGTCAGACATTCCCATATACACACAATTATCTAATCAAATAATTGAAGGAATCGCCCGTGGAAATCTTCAACCCGGCGACTCATTGCCATCCGTCCGCTCATTTGCCGCTGACCTTGGTGTGAATATGCATACAGTGAATAAAAGCTATCACGAGTTAGAAAAGAAAGGGGTTATTGAGATCATCCCTAAATCAGGTGCGGTCGTATCTCCTGCTAATCAACTCACCCCAACCTCAAAGCGAAGGCTAATCAATGATTTCCGGCCGCTGATTGCTGAAGCACTTGTATTAGGGATGAATAAAGAAGAAGTACAGGAACTTGTTTTTTCCATTATGGAAGACTTTTCATAAACTGAATAGTTAATCCAACCTTCCCAAATTCATGCACTCCGCTTTAGTAGCAAACATAAAATCCCACAAAAAGGAGGACATTCCATGTCATTCGCTATCTTTCTTATCATCATTTTATTTCTCGCAGCGATTCAGACAGCTGTGCCGTTTTTGGTAAAAAGATCGGTTGTGTTCGGCGTAACGATACCTGAACAGTATCTAAAAGAGCCACAGTTGAAAGCATATAAAAAGAGCTATGCCTTCATCGTTGCTGTGATATCGCTTCTAATATCAGCCTTTTACCTTGGCTGGGTTCTATTAAATCAACCCGGGGAAGAAAAGACGGTTCTTCTTGGTATGTTGATTGAATTCGGTATTATTCTCGTCAGTATGTCGCTGTATTTTTATTACCACGGAAAAACAACCCAATTAAAGAAAGCAAAAAAGTGGACAGATCACCTAAAACAGGTAAAAATAACAGACTTGTCCATTCGTTCCCAGGATGAAATGCTTCCTTGGTATGTTTATTTATTACCCATCCTAATAACCATCGGTTTGATTGGCTATACGGCTTTAAACTATCAAATTCTTCCCGAGCAGATTCCTACCCATTGGGGCGCAAATGGAAAAGCAGATGCTTTCACGGACAAGACACCATTATCTGCAGCTTCTCTATTGCTCGTCTTATTGTTGATGCAACTCATGTTTCTTGGCATCC
>CALGSR010000017.1 GCA_937902115.1 uncultured Bacillus sp.
ACCGCCGACACATGGATTTTCAGTCCATTGCTCTACCGACTGAGCTACTGAGCCATATTAGATTATATATATAAAAAGGTCTATATAAACAGCAGGGATTCTGCTGGAATAAAGATGGCGGTCCGGACGGGACTCGAACCCGCGACCTCCTGCGTGACAGGCAGGCATTCTAACCAACTGAACTACCGGACCAATATTGAAATGTAAAAACTAGTGCTGTCTAGCTCCAGCGGCTAGGTGAGCCGCTTCCGCTTTTCGGATGACCCGTACGGGATTCGAACCCGTGTTACCGCCGTGAAAGGGCGGTGTCTTAACCGCTTGACCAACGGGCCATAAATGGTGAGTCATGCAGGATTCGAACCTGCGACCCTCTGATTAAAAGTCAGATGCTCTACCAACTGAGCTAATGACTCGTATAAATTATAGTTTGGAAAAAACCACTGTTTGTGACGACGCCTTTTATAATAACATATTAATCTATCTAAATGCAATCACTTTTTTCTATTTTTTCCTTTAACATGGATAAAGTGCAAAATCTCATGATTCTTTTCCCCTTCAGTTAATGAAGATATAAGTTGCCGCCATCATCATTATGAGAAAAGAGAGGAGAAAGCATTGCTTCTCCTCTCAGCTGTTTAGTTTTGACGCCAAGGACTGCGTACTACATTTGTTTGTTCACGGTCAGGTCCCACTGAGAATGTAGATAGAGGGATACCTGTTAGCTGAGATACACGCTCAACATAATGGCGGGCATTTTCCGGAAGCTCATCAAGCGTACGGCAGCCTGTAATATCCTCTGGCCAGCCTGGCAGTTCTTCGTATACTGGTTCACATTGTGACAGGACCTTCAAACTTGCCGGGAACTCTTCAATAACCTTGCCATTATATTTGTAAGCAACGCAAATTTTCACGGTATCAAGTCCGCTTAATACATCGATGGAGTTAAGGGAAAGATCCGTCAATCCACTGACACGGCGTGCATGACGAACAACAACACTGTCAAACCAGCCAATGCGGCGTGGACGGCCAGTTGTTGTACCATACTCTCGGCCAACTTCACGAATACGATCACCGATTTCATCATGCAATTCTGTAGGGAACGGACCATCACCAACGCGGGATGTGTAAGCCTTACATACACCGACAACGTGAGTTATTTTCGTAGGGCCAACACCTGAACCAATCGTTACACCGCCGGCAACGGGATTTGAAGATGTAACAAATGGATAGGTACCTTGGTCAATATCAAGCATAACGCCTTGGGCACCTTCAAATAGAACACGACGGCCTTCATCCAAGGCATCATTTAAAACAACTGATGTGTCGCACACATATTGTTTAATTTCTTGACCATATTGATAATATTCATCGAGAATTTCCTCTATCTCAAAGCCTTCTGTTTCATAAAAACGTTCAAACATCCGATTCTTTTCTTTTAAATTAAGAGCAAGCTTTTCTTCAAATACTTCACGATCTAAAAGATCCGCGATGCGGATTCCGTTGCGGGCTGCTTTATCCATATAAGCAGGTCCAATTCCTTTTCTCGTCGTTCCAATTTTATTTGCACCTTTACGTTCTTCCTCAACCTCATCTTGACGGATATGATAAGGAAGAATAACATGTGCACGGTTAGAAATACGAAGATTATCAGTTGTAATGCCTTTTGCATGGACATAAGCTAATTCCTCAACAAGTGCCTTTGGATCGACAACCATTCCGTTCCCGATTACACAAATTTTTTCCTTGTAGAATATTCCGGATGGAATTAAATGCAGCTTATATTTCTCACCATTGAATTGAATCGTATGTCCAGCATTATTTCCGCCTTGATAACGGGCAATGACTTCAGCATTTTCTGATAAAAAGTCGGTTATTTTTCCTTTTCCTTCATCTCCCCATTGAGATCCAACCACTACTACTGACGACATGAAAAAGCACCTCCGAAGGTTTGCTCATTATTTTTATATATCATACTATCTATAGTTTACCAATAATTTACCGATAAATCAATAAAACACGAACGTTTTATTATAAATATATTAATATGTTCGTAATTATATAAAACTATTACCTTTAAAACAGGAGCAATTTCTTGGAAGCTACCAATTTTAATAATCCCTTTCAATCCAGTGTATGAATGTCGGACGGCCACCTTTCTCTTCGCTGGTTCTTTCCGAGCGTAAAGGAAGACTCGTTCAAGTTAACCGGTCGACAATCTATAAATCGTATAAAAAAGACTTATAAGGAAAGTTCCTTATAAGTCTTTAGGCACCAGGCCGCATTCCTGAGTCATCGAAGCGTGTTTCGAGGTTAACGAATTTATTGTATTCCTTCACAAAGGCGAGGGAGACCGTGCCAGTCGGGCCGTTACGCTGTTTGGCAATAATGATTTCAATGATATTCTTATTCTCTGATTCTTTATCATAGTAATCATCACGATAAAGAAAAGCCACGATGTCGGCATCCTGCTCGATACTTCCTGATTCACGGATATCGGACATCATTGGACGCTTGTCCTGACGTTGCTCGACACCACGGGAAAGCTGGGATAGAGCGATGACAGGAACCTCTAATTCACGTGCCAGCTGCTTCAATGAACGTGAGATTTCCGATACTTCCTGCTGACGGTTATCACTGCTAGAACGGCCGCTGCCAAGAATTAATTGTAAATAGTCAATCATAATCATTCCTATTCCGCCTTGCTCCTGCTTTAAACGGCGGCATTTTGAACGAATGTCCTGTACGCGGACGCCCGGCGTATCATCGATGAAAATCCCCGCATTTGACAGACTTCCCATCGCCATCGTCAGCTTACCCCAGCCCTCCTCAGTCAAGGACCCTGTACGCAGTCTCTGTGCATCGATATTTCCCTCGGCACAAAGCATACGCATAACTAGCTGTTCCGCTCCCATCTCCAGACTAAAGATAGCAACATTTTCACCCGTTTTTGTCGCTACATTTTGCGCAATATTCAAGGCGAAGGCTGTTTTCCCCATCGATGGACGGGCCCCAACGATAATTAAATCGTTGCGCTGAAAGCCTGCTGTTATTTTATCCAACTCAGCAAATCCAGTCGCAATCCCTGTTACATCCCCAACTCTGTTATGAAGTGTTTCAATATTATCATACGTACGGAAAAGGACGTCTTTTATATGATGGAAAGCTCCGCTATTTTTCTTTTGCGATACTTCCATAATGCTTTTTTCTGCTTCGGTTAAAAGGGAATCAACCTCGTCTTCACGGTTATAGCCTTCCTGGGCAATCTCAGTTGCCGTACGGATTAAACGGCGCAGGATGGACTTTTCCTCAACAATTTTTGCATAGTATGCTATATTTGCAGCTGTCGGTGCAGAACCGGCCAGCTCACTTAAATAACTAATACCGCCTATATCCTCTAAAAGCTTTGCTGCGGCCAGCTCTTCAGTCACCGTAATTAAATCGACAGCCTCGCCCTTATCACTCAGCTTCAGCATTGCGTCAAAAATACGTTGATGGGCGCCGCGGTAAAAGTCTTCCGGAAGTAACATTTCGGATGCCAACGTAAGCGATGACGGCTCAAGAAAGATAGCTCCTAATACAGCCTGTTCAGCCTCCAGGTTTTGTGGAGGAAGTCTATCCGCCATTATTTCACTCATCTATTAACCCCCCCCAAAATTTCTCCTCTAATATTTAAGTATAACTCTTTTATAGCAATCTAGCATTATCTTGAGACAAATATCGAAAATGAAAACACTAATGTTTGGCTCTCCAATCAGTAGGAATGTCGTGCAGCTAGCTCTCTCGGCGCACAGTCTTTACTATCGTAAAGAAAGGCTTGTTCAAGCAGGCAGCCCGACATTCCAGCCAAATACAAAAAACACCTTTATCAAGCTGTAATTCCATCGCTTCAATCGAAAACTTACGAACGAGCAACATCCAACGGCTAAAGGTGTACTGAACTTCTATTAAGAATTCTGACTATCAAGGGCTGTCGTGCAGCCTGACATCCTAAGTTTCACAAAGAAAAAATGTGACCAAAAGCTTGATCACATTTTTAAGCACTCCTATATTCTAACACGTTTTTACGGAAATGGTACTTCCAATAAAAGTATGTATTAGGCTTCCTTGACATGAACATTCAATACAGCAGTAACCTCAGGATAAAGCTTCAGTGGTACCTTTGTCACGCCTAATGAACGGATGGCATCTTCCATCTCAATTTTACGTTTATCGACTTTAATTCCATGTTTCTTTTGCAATTCTTCAGCAATTTGTTTACTTGTAATGGAACCGAATAAACGACCGCCTTCACCTGACTTTGCCAATAGTTCAACAGTCAATTCATCAATAACAGCTTTTAATTTTTTTGCTTCAGCCAATTCTTCAGCTGCCAGTTTTTCTTCCTTTTTCTTTTGCGCATTTAATGAACTGACATTTGACTGATTTGCTTCAACTGCAAGCCCTTGTTTAAGGAGGAAGTTATGGGCGTACCCATCTGCCACGTTTTTTACTTCTCCCTTTTTCCCCTTGCCTTTAACATCCTTTAGAAAAATGACCTTCATTCTTGTTGTCTCCCTTCAAAATAGTTGTTAATTGCTGCTGTCAGCATCTTTTCTGCATCTTCAATCGATGCATCCTTAATTTGCGTAGCAGCGTTAGTTAAATGACCGCCCCCGCCAAGTGCTTCCATAATAATTTGTACATTGATTTCACCAAGAGAACGGGCGCTAATCCCAATCATATTTTCTGAGCGGTATGAGATAACAAAGGAGGCGGATACACCCTCCATTGTCAGAAGCGTATCAGCAGTCTGAGCAATCAGCACTTGATCATTAAACTCATTATGTGCCCCTTTAGCAATCGCAATGCCGCCTTGATGAAAGTGGACATTTTCAATTAGTTTTGACCTCTTTATATACGTATCAACATCTTCCTTTAAAAACTGCTGCACAAGAACCGTATCTGCACCATGTGCACGCAAATAAGAAGCTGCATCAAAAGTTCTCGCACCGGTTCTTAGCGTAAAGCTCTTCGTATCTACCACAATACCGGCTAATAAAGCGGTAGCCTCTAACATATCAATTTTACCTGTTTTAGGCTGATATTCAAGCAATTCGGTAACAAGCTCTGAAGTAGAGGAAGCGTATGGCTCCATATACACAAGGATCGGGTGCTGGATAAATTCCTCACCGCGCCGGTGATGGTCAATCACGACAACATTTTCAATGTGCGATAATAATTTTGGTTCGATTACCATAGAGGGCTTATGTGTATCGACAACAACAAGCAGTGTATCATCCGTAGCAAGATCCAGAGCTGCTTCAGGCGTAATAAATTGCGACTGCAATTTATCAACTTTCTTAATTTCGTCCATCAGCTTTTTAACGCCTTTATCGATTTCATTCGGATTGACAACAATATAGCCCTTTTGCTGATTTAACTGGGTAACTTTGAGAATCCCAATAGAGGCACCGATGGCATCCATATCGGGATATTTATGCCCCATAATAATGACCTTGTCGCTTTCCATAACTAATTCCTTCAAAGCGTGGGAAATCACCCGCGCCCGGACTCTCGTTCTCTTTTCAACCGGATTTGTTTTTCCGCCATAGAATTTTACCTTTCCATTCGGCTGCTTAATCGTTGCCTGGTCGCCGCCTCTTCCTAAAGCGAGATCAAGACTAGACTGAGCCAGTTCCCCAAGCTCTGGCAGAGGCAGGTCACCAGTTCCTACACCAATACTTAATGTTAATGAAACATTATGCTTCGCCGTAGCCTCGCGCACTTCATCTAATATGGTAAATTTCCCTTTTTCAAGCTCCCGCAGAATACGTTCGTTTAATACGGCAATATATCGGTCTGATGATACGCGTTTAAAGAAGAACTCATTTTCCTGTGCCCATTTGTTTAAAATGGAAGTCACTAAGTTATTCAGACCGCTTCTTGTCGTGTCATCCATTGCTTGTGTTACATCATCATAGTTATCGAGGAAGATGATCGCGAAAACCGTTCTCTCATCCTCATAGAGCTGTTCGATTTCAACTTGATCGGTAACATCAAAAAAGTAAAGCAGCCTTTCATTCGGCTTAAATGAGATACGGTAATGGCGCTCGTTAATGGTATGCGTTATAAATTCCTCTTCCTTTTTCATAAAGGAAATAAGCGACTCATCTACTTCATAGAGTGACTTGCCAATTAATGTATCGCCATAAAGGGATGAGGCCATATAAGGATTCGTCCATTCAATTTCAAACTCATCATTTACCAGCATAATCCCAATTGGCATTTCCAGCAGTGCTTCTTCGCCAACCTTTTTAACCCGGTAAGATAAGGTGGCTATATACTCCGCCATTTCTTCTTTTTGACGATCATCTCGTAATAAAATAAAAAAGAAAAGAATTGCAGTCAAGATAAAACCGGCAACACTTATTGGCCAATTATACATTGCTAATATTCCAAGAAGCACCACTGTTATTCCCATCAACCCATATAGAGGATAATTAATAGATGGCTTTTTTTTGTCTGAAGACATTTCTTCAACTCCTGAACAGTAGTGTAGGGTTAGACAAATAACCCTTTCCTTGCACAAATCCAAATTAATTATATCGAATATCTTTATAATAGGAACGAGGACATCAGCCCATTCACAATTTTGTCCATTCTGCTTCTTTATTAGTAATTCTTGCAGTTCGTCTTGTGTAAAGCCGCTTATAATAGAGATTTCTAAGAAATTAGCGACACGTCCCCTGTATTATAATAATGTATAGAATCTATTGTAGCGAGTATTACACACATGTTCAACCATCTATCTTTAACTTTATTCAGCCAGGGCTGAATAAAGTTAAAGCCTCCGGCGGATACCTCGATTTTTTAAAGGGAATTTTTCGGGCAAGCTCGAAAAAAATCAGGTGCAAATACGCCAAGACGTATTTGATTTAGGAAAAATAAAAAGGACATCGTTTAGGATGTCCTTTCATATGCTCATTTATATGAATTATTCACCTGTTACGTATGGTAATAAAGCCATAGTACGAGAACGTTTAATTGCAGTTGTTAATTTACGTTGGTACTTAGCACATGTTCCAGTTACACGACGAGGTAAAATTTTACCGCGTTCAGAGATGAATTTTTTTAGAAGATCTACATCTTTATAATCGATGTGTGTGATTCCGTTTGCTGTGAAGTAGCAAACTTTACGGCGTTTTGCACGTCCGCCTCTGCGTCCACCCATTGCCATGATTCTTTCACTCCTTATAGATATATTTATTTATCCGTTCAAATGATTGTCGTATTAAAATGGAAGATCATCGTCAGAAATGTCAATTTGACCATCCTTCGCAAATGGATCCTCATCTACGCGTGTAAAGCCTTGATTGTTCCTTGGGTTCTGTTGGCGTTGTTGATTCTGATTGTTGTTTCCAAACGGCATATCTTGCTCTGGTGGCGGTGCACCAAAGTTGCCAAAGTCATTTCTTCCTCCGCCGGCACCTGAGCTTCCTTTTGGTTCAAGAAATTGTACACTCTCTGCTACAACTTCTGTCACATATACCCTTTTTCCATCTTGTCCTTCATAGTTACGTGTTTGAAGCCGTCCATCAACCCCAGCAAGGCTCCCTTTTTTTAGGAAGTTTGCTGCGTTTTCTGCCTGACGGCGCCAAACGACACAGTTAATAAAGTCAGCTTCACGTTCACCTTGCTGATTCGTAAAACTACGATTGCAAGCAAGGGTAAAGGTAGCAACTGCAACTCCACTTGGTGTGTAACGCAACTCCGGATCCTTTGTTAAACGGCCTACTAAAACAACACGATTCATCATCAGAACCAACTCCTTCCACCAGACTCATTTCTTGAAACAAAGGCAATCTATTATTTTTCGTCTCTTACTACGATATGACGAATGATATCTTCGTTAATTTTTGCTAAACGAGAGAATTCTTCAACTGCTGCCGGCTCTGAATTAACATGAAGAAGTTGGTAGTAACCATCACGGAAATCATTGATTTCGTAAGCAAGACGGCGCTTACCCCATTCTTTAGAGTCAACTAGCTCCGCACCATTATCAGTTAAAACGTTGTTGAAACGCTCGATTAGAGCCTTCTTCGCTTCATCTTCAATATTTGGGCGGATGATGTACATTAATTCGTACTTTCTCATCACATTCACCTCCTTTTGGACTAAACGGCCCACTAATGGGCAAGGAGCAATTATTCATTACTCACAATAAAAGATTATAGCATAATATTTTTCAGATCGCAATAAAGGGAGGAAAGAAAAATTAGGCGTTGGGGATTGTCGTGCTTCCTACTTTCTCGGCGCACGGTTCTTTACTGCGTAAAGAAAAGGCTTGTTCAAGTATACAACCCGACAATCCTAGAGGGATGTCCTTAGACAAAGAATCCCCCTACATAAACAGTACGAGGGGGAAGAACGTTGCTATTATACGTTAAAGCGGAAGTGCATGACATCTCCGTCTTGGACGATATATTCTTTTCCTTCTAGGCGGACTCTGCCGGCTTCGCGGGCAGCGGTCATGTTGCCGCCAGCTAATAAATCCTCATAGGCAACTGTTTCAGCACGGATAAAGCCCTTTTCAAAATCAGTGTGAATCACACCGGCACATTGCGGAGCTTTCATGCCTTTTCTAAATGTCCAGGCACGAACCTCTTGCACACCAGCTGTGAAATAAGTTGCCAGCCCTAGCAAACTATATGCAGCACGGATTAATTGATCAAGTCCAGATTCTTTAATTCCTAGCTCTGAAAGGAACATTTCCTTTTCTTCTGCCTCAAGCTCAGCAATTTCTTCTTCAATTTTAGCGCAGACAACAATGACTTCTGCATCTTCATTTGCCGCGTAATCCCTTACCTTTTGCACATATTCATTTTCAGAAGCATCTGCCACATCATCTTCACTGACATTGGCTACATATAATACTGGTTTAATGGTAAGAAGATGAAGTCCTTTTGCGACTTTTAATTCGTCTTCCGTAAACTCAACCATTCTGGCAGGCTTTTCTGCTTCAAATGCTTCGCGCAGCTTTTGTAAAACTTCAAATTCAATTACAGCATCTTTATCTTTTTGTTTTGCTAATTTTTCAACGCGGCCGATTCTTTTTTCAACTGATTCAAGGTCGGCTAAAATCAATTCAAGATTAATGGTTTCAATATCATCAATCGGATCTACTTTTCCGGAAACGTGAGTGATGTTTTCGTCAGCAAAGCAGCGTACTACTTCACAGATTGCATCTACTTCACGAATATGGGAAAGGAATTTGTTCCCAAGGCCTTCACCTTTACTCGCACCTTTTACAATACCGGCGATATCTGTGAATTCAAATGTAGTCGGTACGGTTTTCTTTGGCTGTACAAGCTCTGTTAATTTGTTTAAACGTTCGTCGGGAACCTCTACAACTCCTACATTCGGGTCAATCGTACAGAACGGATAGTTGGCAGATTCAGCACCTGCACGTGTAATTGCGTTAAATAATGTGGATTTCCCCACGTTTGGTAAACCTACTATTCCAGCTGTTAAAGCCATCCTCGTCACTCCTCAATTAAAAGCGGAAGCACCTTGCGCAAGCAGGGTATGGACTGGAGCACTCCGGACTGAGATAAAGGAAACACGAAGAGCACAGAAGTGCGCGTTCGTGTTGACTTATCGTAGGGAGGAAGTGTGAAGTCCACTAGGCGCTAGGCGCTGCAGCTAGATATTATTCAAATTCAAAAGCATATTAGTATAAATAAAAATTAATTACATCGTTTATTTATTCGATACAGACCTCACACAATTATAGATATTTCATGGAAAATGTGCAAGCCGCCTTAACGGAAATAGAAGGAAAAGGCAAAGGGCTGTCCCAAAAGCAGACAGCCCCCTCAAGAAATGATTCTATTTTCTTATTCCTCGTGTTTCACCAATACCTTTTTCATTTTCCGGGTAAATTCTTTTCTTGGGATTAGAACGCTGTGGGAACAGCCTTCGCATTTTATGCGGATATCCATTCCTAAACGAATGATTTTCCAACGGTTTTCTCCGCATGGATGCGCCTTTTTCATTTCAACAACATCATTTAAGCCAAATTGTTTGTCTTCCATCTAAAAAAACCCCCTACTCAGCTTCCGACCTTTTTTTTAGCCCGCTGCTCTCAGACTCTGGGCGTGAATACATCACCATTTTAGGATAAGGGATGTCAATGCCATGCTTATCAAGGCATTGCCTTATTTCCCTTCTTAATTCTCGTTCAATATAAAAATGCTGCATCGGCAGTGTCTCCACTGTTACTCGAAGCGTCATCTCAGTTGGAGCCAATGTTTGTATTCCAAGCAGGACAGGCTCGCTGACAATTTCCTCATATTTATCTTTCATAGAAAGCAGTAAATCCTGAATAATCACTTCAACCTCTTGCATGTTTTCCTCATAGGCGACACTGATATCAACCACAGCCACGCTATTGTGTATCGAGTAATTTGTTACCTCTATAATACTGCCGTTTGGAATAATATTCACTTCGCCTGTCCAGCTTTTAATCTTTGTCGTGCGTAATCCGATCATTTCTACATCGCCCTCAAACTGACCAATCCTGACACGGTCCCCTACAGCAAATTGATCTTCAAGAATGATAAAAAATCCCGTAATGATATCTTTAACAAGACTTTGGGCACCGAAACCGACAGCAAGACCTACAACACCGGCCCCGGCAAGAATCGCACTAACGTTCACGTTCAGATTAGACAGGATCATAATAATAGCAATAAAATAAACAGCATATGTGAGAATATTTTGCAGCAGTTTCATAATCGTCGCTTCACGACGCTCAGAAATTCTTAAAGGGGACACCCGCCTTACCTTAAATCCTCTTTGAATGGAAGCCCTCCCGACCTTTATCACAATTCCACTAATAATAATAATCGCTAATATCTTCAAAGATACTTGTCCAATATTTATCCATAACTCTTCATTAAATGTTTTCTCGATTACTTCCTGTGTTTCCTGCTCCAACTCTGTCATCACTTCACCTGCTTTTTTTAAAAAAAGGAATTAGTTTGTACTATGTAAGTTGGCTTTATTTCCAAAAGCCGCTTTGCTTTTCGATCTATTTTAACAAGAAATGAATATGAAGGAAGTCCTGTTCTTATCAATAGTAAATTATTCTTATTTTCCCCCATTTAAGAATAATTATTGCAGTCATGTATAGATTGCCCCAAAAAGCCGTATAATAAAAGTAGGACTGTGGTTCTCCTGTCAAAAGGGAAACCGCTGATGCATGACCGGAAAATGGATCCGGTCAATACTCGGAATAGCAGTACATTAATTTACAGCTTCTACAGTTAGGGGTGAATGTATTGAATTTTAAACCAAGTTTATTTGATAAATTAAAAAATGAACAGATTAGAATCATCCACGACGAACAAGATGCTGTGAATCGAGTGGGAAGGAACCTGTTTCAATTACTTCCGCCTGCATTAAGTGCAAGACCGATTGTATTTGTCTGCATCGGAACAGACCGCTCAACCGGTGATTCCTTGGGTCCGTTAATCGGAACATTTTTGGAAGAGAAAAATGTCCACCCATTTCATATTTACGGGACATTAGATCAACCGATACATGCACTGAATTTAGCAGAAAAATTGTTTGAAATCAAAAGAAAACATCATAATCCATTCATCATTGGAATTGATGCCTGCCTAGGGAGATTAAAGAGTGTTGGCATCATCCAAATTGGGAATGGCCCGATTAAACCCGGGGCAGGTGTCAATAAGGAACTGCCTCCTGTAGGCGATATTCACATTAGCGGGATTGTCAATGTAAGCGGTATGATGGAGTATTTTGTCCTGCAAAATACAAGGTTGAATCTAGTCATGAAAATGGCCAAAACAATCGTGGACGGAATTCATGAGGCAAGTATGTATTATAAACCAAAGCATAATATTTCTGAATTACACTGGACCATTGAACACGAAAGAACCAACTTATAAGTATAAACAGCTGACTTCACCCTATTGTCTAAGAAAAATTTAGGCGGTCTGCGGGAAGTCAGCTTTTTTTATAAAGGATAAAAATATAGAAATGTAACAATTACTCCTACGACAATAATTCCAGGTAAAAGATTGGCAACGCGGATCTTCAGCAATCCAGTTAAATTCAAACCTAAGGCCATAATCATTATGCCCCCGGCTGCTGTCATTTCTGTAATAAATTGATCCATTAACAGGGAAGGGACCAGACGATCAATCTGTGTCGCGAATAATGCAATCAGTCCCTCGTATAATAGCACGGGTACGGCAGAAAAAAGCACACCTAATCCAAGTGTGGTCGTTAAAATAAAAGCGGTAAATCCGTCGATGATTCCCTTTGTAATTAAAATATCATGATTATTACGGATTCCGCTGTCCAATGCACCTAAAATAGCCATTGCCCCTATTACAAATATTAACGTCGCAGTAACAAACCCCTGGGCGATTTTCCCTTCACCTTTCGCTCCAATCTTTCGTTCAAGCCAAAGACCTAACACATTTAATTTATCTTCCCATTTAAAGTACTCGCCAATCATGGCTCCAAATACAATACTTAAAATAACAATCAGGAAATTCTCCGTCGTTAAAGCCATTTGCAGACCTAACACTGTAACGGTCAGGGCGATCCCTTGCATCACCGTTTCTTTTACCTTTTCGGGAATATTGTGAAGAAACCTTCCAATAATTGAACCAACAATTATTAAACCGCTATTTACAAGCGTTCCAAGCAAAAACATGATGTATGCTCCAATCTCAAAAAAGAAACCATCTTCATTATGATGGTTTAATCGTCGTGTTTTGTTGTCTCTAATAACTCCAGGATCCGCTCTAAATCATCCTTTGAAAAAAACTCAATCTCAATCTTACCTTTATTTTTTGTTTGTTTGATCTGAACATTAGTCCCAAATTTTTCCATAAGTGATGTTTCTTGTGCTTTAATGAAAACATCCTTTTCCGGTCTTTGCGGTCTTTTTGTTTCACGTGAAACATGTTCATTAAGCTGCTGAATTAATTGCTCAAGCTGGCGGACATTTAATCCATCCCTTAGGATTTTATCGACTACTGCCGGGATTGAATCCTTTTTACGTAAGCCAAGAAGCGCCCTTCCGTGTCCCATGGAGATTTGACCATCAGAGATGAATTGCTGGATCTTTGGAGGGAGTGAAAGGAGCCGGATATGATTGGCAATATGCGGTCTGCTCTTCCCAAGTTTCTTTGCTAACTCATCCTGAGTAATATTTAGTTTTTCGATTAATAGTTGATAAGCGGATGCTTCTTCAATCGGAGTTAAGTCCTCACGCTGCAGGTTTTCAAGCAAGGCCATCTCCATCATTTGCTGATCGGATAATTCACGAACAACGGCAGGGATTTTTTCAAATTTTGCCTCGCAAGCTGCCCGGTACCGCCGTTCCCCTACAACAATTTCATACCCCTTAATCGTTTTCCTCACAATAATCGGTTGCAAAATACCATGCTGAAGAATGGACTGCTTTAACTCCTCAATGGCCCCCTTATCGAAAATCTTCCGGGGCTGATAGGGATTTGGCCGACAATCCTTTACATTAATTTCACTTATCGTCTCTTCCTGCTCTATTTCAACATTTGAAAAAAACGCATTTAATCCTTTTCCAAGACCTTTAGCCATTTCCCACCACTTCCTTTGCGAAATCTAAATATACTTCAGCGCCACGCGACTTCGGATCATAGATAATAATAGGTTCACCGTGACTCGGAGCCTCGCTCAGACGAACATTCCGTGGAATAATGGTTTGATATACTTTGCTTTGAAAGTATTTCTTAACCTCTTCAATCACCTGCAGCCCGAGATTGGTTCTGGCATCTAACATCGTTAACAAGACACCTTCAATTTTCAAATCATCATTGAGATGTTTTTGCACGAGCCGAACCGTATTTAACAGCTGGCTTAATCCCTCTAACGCATAATACTCACACTGAACAGGGATGAGGACGGAGTCAGATGCTGTTAATGCATTAAGTGTTAACAATCCAAGAGATGGAGGACAATCGATAATAATAAAATCATAGTCATCCTTTACTGCTTCGAGTGCCCTTTTGAGACGTACTTCTCTTGAAATTGTCGGTACTAATTCAATTTCCGCTCCTGCCAGCTGGATGGTTGCAGGGATAACAGAAAGATGCTCGACATTCGTTGTCATAATAACTTCCTTCGCTTCGACATCATCAACCAATACATTATAAATGCATTGATCGACATCGGCCTTTTCAATCCCGACTCCGCTTGTTGCATTCCCTTGCGGATCTATGTCAACTAACAACACCTTTTTCCCTATGTATGCTAAACATGCACCTAAATTTACAGAAGTTGTCGTTTTACCGACACCTCCCTTTTGGTTCGCTATAGCAATTACCTTCCCCATGGTGTCACCTACTTTCTATTTACATATCAAATGCACCTTGACGTATTTACGCCAAGACTTTTCCCTTAACCTGCTTAGGCGTTACCCTATGAAATCTTGGGATATCCGCCTTTTTCTATTTAAATATGGTTCTATTACACTGTTTATTTATGAAAATAGTAATCTGTCTTTTATTTTATCACGAATATGTAAGGATGATCGTTTTTTTATCAAGGCTGCATTCGTAAAGTTTGTTGTTAAAATTTAAAGGCCAATTTTAACGTGCAATCAGGTATTTTGAGCATTTTTATCTAATTTGTAGCTCTTTTCTCAATAAATTTCTAACAACATCAACCTTTATGCAAGAACAATCAGTTTTTTTACTCTAAAAGCAACAATGTTTAAGAAAAGAGACTTTATCAAAGTTGAGGTTGTATATAGTTTCCTATTTTTAGGGGGATTTTTCAACAATAAGCGATATAATTCTCATTGTTCTTTCATTCGACAGTCCCATGTTTGGGTAAGAGGGTTTTTATCATAAGCCCCTTGGGGAAGAAAAGGAAGAGTTAGACTGACCCCACAGCAAATAGGTCTGGATTATAATAAATGCTTGGTTTTTTTTGGAAAATAGGTATTCATTGCTATAGCATTTAGTTAAAAATCCAAACCCGCGAAAGCCAGTCGATTGAAGAGAAATCGGCCATACGGCTGTTTTATTTTTTCTTTGGTATTTTAATCGTAAATTGATAGTATTCTTCAAATTCCTCTTCTTTCGAATCGAGGTTGATTCCATTATCCGAAACCATGGACAAGGATTGACGAATCGTGTTAACTGCAATCCGTACATCTTTACTGAAAGCCTTTCTTCTTGGCTTTGGCTTTTCCGCTGATTGCTCCAGCATTTTAACAACCCGTTCTTCGGTCTGCTTTACATTCAAATCCTTCTCAATAATTTCAGCCAGCAGCTTAACCTGCTTTTCCGGATTCTTTAACGGAATAAGGGAACGTGCATGGCGTTCTGTAATCATTTTATTTAATAATGCATCCTGAACTTCCTGCGGTAATTTGAGGAGCCGCAGTTTATTCGCAACTGTTGACTGACCCTTCCCAAGGCGCTGCGCTAATGCCTCCTGAGTTAACTGATGCAGTTCAAGCAACTTTCCATAGGCAATGGCTTCTTCTATTGGCGAAAGTTCCTCGCGCTGCAGGTTTTCAATTAAAGCAACAGAGGCTGTTTCTGTATCGTTAAAATCCTTGATAATAGCTGGGGCCGTTTCCCAGCCAATTTTCTTCATTGCACGCCATCTTCGTTCACCAGCAATGATCTCAAAGCGGCCATCTTCAAGAGGACGTACAACAATAGGCTGGATAATCCCATGTATGTGGATTGTACGAGAAAGTTCCTCTATTTTTTCATCATCGAATATCGCTCTAGGCTGAAAGCGATTTGGAATGATGTCATCAATTGAAATTTGACTAATGCCCTCATTTGGTACGATCTCCTCAATGGCATCTGAATCGGTTATTTTCTCCATCTCCATTTGATCATCCTTTTCGCCGAGGCCAAAAATGCGTGAAAAAGTATGCTTCATCACTCTGCACCACCTTTACGAAACTCCCTAATAACTTATTTCTTGAAAAAAACGACAAGTCCTGCTGCCAAAATGAATATTCCCTTTCATTTATTCGACGGAAAAAACTGAATCATTTATTTTCATAGCAAATCATTTTTAATATTGGCATGTAAATTAAGAAAAATGGAAACCCTGCATCAGAGCAGTTCTTCCATTCATGTGTCAAAAAAATTTCATTAATTACATTATGCCATATTTTTTTACAAAAGTAACTCTACTCTATTGGGCTTCGATTCGGAGTTCCAGGTTTACGCGGATATTTTTTTGGTGTCGGCTTTTCCTTAGCAATAAGGAAAATATTACGCTCGCTATCCTCAAGTGGCAGCGAAAAGGAATATCTCTCTTTTACAGCACCACCTAATAATGTGATTGCCCTTTTTCCTGCCTCTAGTTCTTCCTGCCCGCTCGCACCCTTCATTGCAATAAAGGTGCCGCCTTTTTTGACAAGCGGAAGACATAATTCACTTAACACAGACATTCTTGCAACCGCTCTCGCTGTTACGATATCATAGGATTCACGATGTTCTTTTAGCTGGCCGAAGGTTTCCGCACGTTCATGGACAAAGCGGACATTTTCAAGCTCCAGTTCTTTAGCAAGATGTTCTAAAAAGTGAATTCTTTTATTGAGAGAATCGACGATCGTTACATGGATATCCGGGAAGGCAATCTTAATTGGTATGCTGGGAAATCCCGCGCCTGCCCCAACATCACAAAGAGATAAATTTTGCGCAAAGGGGAAATAAAAACTAGCAGTGAGAGAATCAAAAAAGTGCTTTAAATAGACCTCACCTTTCTCCGTAATAGCGGTTAAATTCATTTTTTCATTCCATTCGACAAGTGTTTCATAGTAAATTTCATATTGCTTCAGTTGCTTATCTGTCAGGGTGATTCCCTTTTCAACGAGCAATTGAATAAATTGTTCCTGATTCATTTAAAAGTCCCTTCTTTTCGTTAGGCTCTGCTAAACTTGGTTGTTGATTTCCGTTGCAGGCACTTCGCGCACCTTAGGACGACCGCCGATCCTCCCCGCCACTTCGTGCCTGTGGGGTCTC
Source organism: uncultured Bacillus sp. (assembly GCA_937902115.1). Classification (GTDB taxonomy): domain Bacteria; phylum Bacillota; class Bacilli; order Bacillales; family Cytobacillaceae; genus Bacillus_BD. The sequence continues at coordinate 17,058 of CALGSR010000017.1, forward strand.
GTCTGTCTTGCTTCTCCCGCAGGAGTCTTCGTGCCTTCCACTCCAATCAACAAAGGATTCGGAATCAATATGGACCCTTTAACACAGCCTATTCTTAAATAACATTCTTAACTCAAAAACTCGCTGTCCTGCATCGATGCAGGACAGCGGAAGTCTTTTACTCGTTCGTCATTCTGGCTATTTTCCCTTGCTCTAAATAAACAAGCAGGATCGAAATATCCGCTGGATTGACACCTGAAATCCTCGATGCCTGGGCAATCGATAACGGTCGGATTTTTTCCAACTTCTGTCTTGCCTCGGTTGCAAGTCCGTTAATGGCTTGATAATCGATGTTTTCCGGAATCCTTTTATCTTCCATTTTCTTTAGGCGCTCAACCTGCTGCAATGATTTTTCGATATATCCCTGATATTTGATTTGAATTTCAACTTGTTCTTTTACTTCTAGTTCGAGCTCTACTTCACTTTTTGTCAAAGATTCAAGATGCTCGTAGTTCATTTCAGGCCGTTTTAATAAGTCTGAGGCCCTGACACCGTCCTTCAGTGCAGTACCGCCTAAGCTCTGAATCAGTTCCTGAACTTGCTCATTCGGCTTTAAGATAACGGAGGAAAGACGTTTAATCTCTGCCTCAACTGCCTCTTTCTTCGCCGTGAATTTCTCATAGCGTTCTTGTGAAATAAGACCGATTTTGTAACCCATTTCTGTCAAGCGTAAATCAGCATTATCATGACGGAGAAGGAGACGGTATTCGGCCCTTGAAGTCAAGAGACGGTAAGGTTCATTTGTTCCTTTTGTGACAAGATCATCAATTAATACACCAATATAAGCATCCGAACGGCTTAGAATTAACTCTTCGCGGCCAAGCGCATTTAATCCGGCATTAATTCCTGCAATCAGGCCTTGGGCAGATGCCTCTTCATAACCGGAGGTACCATTGATCTGTCCTGCTGTATAAAGGTTTTTGATTTTTTTTGTTTCCAAAGTCGGCCACAGCTGTGCCGGATCGATCGCATCATACTCAATCGCATAGCCGGCTCTCATTAACTGCGCCTTTTCCAAACCTGGGACTGTTTTGATTAATTGATGCTGCACATCCTCAGGCATACTGGTTGAAAGCCCTTGTACATAGACCTCCTCTGTATTTCGCCCTTCTGGCTCAAGGAAGATTTGATGTCTTGGCTTATCACTGAAACGAACAACCTTATCCTCAATTGAAGGACAATAACGGGCACCAGTCCCCTTTACCATCCCGGAGAACATTGGGGCGCGGTGTAAATTTTGATCGATAATCGAATGGGTCATTTCATTTGTATAAGTCAGCCAGCACGGGAGCTGATCGGTAATAAATTTCGTTGTTTCATAAGAAAATGCCCGTGGCTCTTTATCGCCAGGCTGAATTTCCGTTTTGCTGTAATCAATCGTTTTACTATTTACTCGGGGCGGCGTACCCGTTTTAAAACGAACTAAATGGAACCCAAGTTCTTCGAGATGTTCAGAGAGCTTGATCGACGGCTGCTGATTATTCGGACCGCTTGAATATTTTAATTCACCGAGAATAATCTCACCACGCAAGTAAGTTCCAGTCGTGATGATAACTGTTTTCGCACGGTAAATGGCACCGGTCTTTGTGATCACACCACAGCATACCCCATCCTCGACAATCAGCTCTTCCACCATTCCTTGAACAAGAGTTAAATTCGGTTCATTTTCAAGCGTTCTTTTCATTTCACTTTGGTAGGCCACCTTATCTGCCTGTGCCCGTAATGCACGAACAGCCGGCCCTTTACCGGTATTCAACATTCTCATTTGAATATAGGTTTTATCAATGTTTTTTCCCATTTCTCCGCCAAGCGCGTCGATCTCCCGAACGACAACCCCTTTTGCCGGACCGCCGATAGACGGGTTGCAAGGCATAAATGCTACCATATCCAAATTGATGGTTATCATTACTGTTTTAGCCCCAAGCCGGGCAGTGGCAAGCCCAGCCTCACAGCCCGCATGGCCGGCACCTACCACGATTGCATCGTAACTTCCTGCTTCGTATTGCATGAATTGCTTCCTCCAAACTTCCTGCTATTGTCTAGCTCCAGGTCCTAGCTGCTCTTATTTCTAGCTGTGCCTAGAGATAAGTTAAAGTACAACCTTCTCCCCGGCCTTTTCTTTTGCTTGTCGCAGCTGGGCAAGACCCTTCCGCTTTTCTATTTTCCCAAACAGAACTGTGAGAAGAGCTGCGTAATTAAGCTGTCCTGCACGCTTTCGCCGATGATCTCCCCTAATAGTTCCCATGTTCTTGTTAAATCGATTTGCAAAATATCAATTGGTGTCCCCATTTCATTCCCGCTTATAACATCCTCGATTGCCTGCAGAGCCTGATGCAAAAGAGCAATATGGCGGCTGTTCGATACATAGGTC
>CALGSR010000018.1 GCA_937902115.1 uncultured Bacillus sp.
ATTCGCTGATTGGAAAGTTCTCCATTTTTATATTGGCGAAGCTGAACGTCATGAGGGTGAACTTCATCATGGGAAATGCCATGTGATTCAATTAGTAGCGCAAAAACGACTTTAAAGAAAGTGAATGAATAGCAGAAACAGCGATGCACTATTTGTGAAAAAACACCAGTAAAATAACTCTTTTTAAAATATACCCCCTTGTGTATAATAGGTAATAGTATACAGAAGGGGGTATTTGAGTTGGGACAAGATATCTCAAGAAGGACATTTATTAAAAGAACTGCAGCAGCTGGAGCGGTAAGTACTGTATTGCTCTCCGGATTGGATAAAGTGCAGGCTTCTGGAATTCAAAATGCAGAGAAAGGAACAATCATTGATTTAACAAAATGTGACGGCTGTAAGAATGAAGGGACTCCATTATGTGTTTCTGCTTGTCGCTTGAAGAATGAAGCGAAATTTCCACAGCCAAAAAAGGAGGATATTCAACCTTATTGGCCGCAAAAGAAATATGAGGACTGGTCTGAAAAGCAGGACGTAAAAAACAGGCTTACTCCATATAATTGGACATTTGTTGATCAAGTTCAAGTGGAGCATAACGGGCAAATGGAAGAAATATTTGTACCAAGAAGATGTATGCATTGTGACGATCCAACCTGTATGAATCTATGTCCCTTTGGTTCTATCTCAAAGAACAAACAGGGAGCTGTTTCGATCGACGATGGATATTGTATGGGAGGTGCTAAGTGCCGGGATGTCTGTCCATGGGAGATCCCTCAGCGCCAGGCAGGCGTAGGATTATATCTGAAGATAGTTCCAGAATTAGCAGGTGGGGGAGTAATGTATAAATGTGACTTCTGTGCTGATTTATTAGCAAAAGGAGAGGAACCTGCTTGTAAAACAGCTTGTCCGAAAGATGCTATTTCATTCGGAGCAAAGGATGGAATGCGCGAATTAGCCTATAAACGAGCGAAAGAAGTCAATGGATATGTATACGAAGACAAAGAAAATGGAGGAACTGCCACATTCTATGTTTCAAAAGTTCCGTTTGAAAAAATAGACGAGGCGATAAAAAAGGATAAAGCAGAAAAAGGCGATCAAAAGCCGGGACGTCCAACGATGGAAGTAGAAGTTGAGAATAAGTTATATTCTATGAGCGGAATGATGCAGAGTGCGCTGTTTGCTCCGGTAGCAGGTGCTGTTGTTGCGGGGGGTGCAGCCTATCGTACGATGAAAGGAGAGAAAAAGGGAAATGAATAAGAAGGATAATAAAATCTTACGGCAATCTTTTTCCAATCGGCTTGTGCACTGGCTCACAGCAGCTTCGATTTTTCTATTAATCCTTTCCGGAATCGGTCAGTTGCCAGTTTTTAAACGCTATAATGTGGATAAATTACCTGGCGGAGAATGGATGAGTGTATTTTTTAATACACTGACACTTCACTATATTGGCGCCATGATTTTATTATTTATTATTACGTACCATCTTGTTGTCCATGCATTGAAAAGAGAGTTTGATATTTTACCTAAAAAAGGGGATGTTAAACAGTCATTTAAAATCATTAAAGCAATGCTGACAAAAGGGAAGGAACCAGAAAGTGATAAGTATTTAGCGGAACAACGGCTGGCATACTTATTTATCGGAATTAGTGTCCTCTTACTGGCAATCACCGGCATTATTAAAATGATTAAGAATCTACCTGGATCATCTATGTCCTTTGAAGTGATTTTTTGGTCCACACAAATTCATAACATGGCAACTGTTCTATTGATTGTCGGCATTGTTGCCCATTTAGCTGCTTTTATTTTTAAAGAAAACCGCAATATGCTGCCAGGGATGTTTACTGGCTATGTGAAGGAAGACTATGTAAAACACCGTCATTCTATTTGGTACAAAAAGTTAAAAGAAGAAAAAGGGAAATAATACAATGAATAAAAAGCTGGCTCGATTGAGGAGTTAGCTTTTTTGCGATTAATAGGAACATTATCCGAAAATAAACCAAAGGTATCATTGAGAATATAACCAATAAAGTATATAGTCTTACTAAGAATTATTACTAAGAATATTATATAATGTATATAAAGGGGTAGTCACATGTCTGTAAATGTATTAGATGAATTGCAATCGATAAGAAAAGAGCTTTTGTCGCATCCTATTTATCATGAACTTACCACACCGGACAGGGTCAGAGTTTTTATGAAGCATCATATTTTTGCTGTATGGGATTTTATGAGTCTATTAAAAAGGCTGCAAAGATCGGTCACATGTGTAGACGTTCCGTGGTTTCCTCATGAACAGCCGTTGTTTTCCCGGCTCATTAATGAAATTGTTGTCGCAGAGGAATCTGATATTAACGGAAAAGGCGGATTTACGAGTCACTTTGAGCTCTATTTAGAAGCGATGGAGGAGTGCGGTGCTGACAGCAGACCGTTCAATATATTTGCAGAAAGTGTAAAGGATGGGAAGGATTATAAGGCTGTCCTTGCAGAAAACCATCTCATTAGCAATAGTGTACGAGAGTTTGTAACTTTCAATCTCGACTTAGCGTTGAATGGTGAGCTGTTCGAAGTAGCTGCTGTATTTTTCTTTGGCCGTGAAGGTCTGATTCCGGAAATGTTTAAACCATTAGTAGATTCATTAATGGAGACTGGCAGTTCAAGTGAGAGATTGGTGTTCTATTTAAACAGACATATCGAAGTCGATGAAGATCATCACGGACCGCTTGCGGAGCAATTATTCTTAGAGTTGTGTGAAAATGACCCTGAAAAATTAAAGAGAGCAAGAGAAGTTGGTACACAAGGATTGAAAGCAAGAATGGTACTATGGGATGGCGTTTTAGCGGAAATTAAGGAAAGAAATCTTTAAAGTTCGTTAACGTTTTAAAAAATAGAAGGGGCTTCTCCGATGTGTGGAGAAGCCCTTTCGGTCATTACTGGAAGTTCTGGATAAATAATCGGACTACGTCTGCTGCGCCGATGAAGGTTCCTAATGAACTTCCTACGTTGGCCAGAACAACAACGAGCAGGATACGGGTTACTTTATTGTTCCAAAAGCCTTTTAAACTATAAACATCTTCGGAAAGTTTCTCAAAATCCCTGACACTTGGTTTACGGACATAGGCTTGGACTGCTCCGGTAAACCACCCGGCTGCCGTAATCGGATCCAATGCCGTAATCGGAGCGGCAATAAAGGCAGTCAGAATGGTTAAGGGATGTCCGAAGGCCAGAGCTGTTCCGAGTGCTGAAAGTGATCCATGCCAGAGGAACCAGCTGATGGTCTGCTGTAATCCGACAGCTGGATTCGTGTAAAAGGTATAAGCAATTAAAGCAATAATGATGATTGGGATGGCCCAGCCGATGATTTTTGGCGCCTTTGATTTAGGCGGTACTTGAACTAACTTCGTTAAATCCTGCTCTTTCTTTATTTCTTCTGTAATGCCAGGAACATGGGCTGCACCTAAAACAGCAACTACTTTCTTTCCAGGTGCATCTTTTATCTTCTGTGATAAATATTGATCCCGTTCATCAATTAAAGGTGTCTTTAATCGGGGAAAGCTGACTGTAAATTCATTCAAAATCGAATTCAGCATATCTTGGGATTTCATTTTTTCTAATTCTTCCTCTGAAATCTTTTCGTTGCTGAATATACTATAGATGATTTGTGATAGGAGCTGCATTTTGCCCCAATAACCAACATTATGCCAAATGCGGGCAAAAGTAATTTGAATATCGCGGTCAGCCAATACCAACTCTGCGTTGACATCCTTTGCAGACTCAATTCCTTGAATCATTTCCTGTCCTGCCTCGATGCCCATTTGCTTTGCCATTCGTTTCTGGAAGGAAGAAATGACAAGATTCATCAATAATAAAGTTGCTTTCTTCTGTTTAATCACTTTAAATATATCCATATCCCTCCACTTATTTCCTGCAATAATGGATTGATATCTTTGCTCATCAAGTTCAACACAGACTGAATCAGGTCTTTCTGTTTCAATTACATCCTTTACTTGTTCAGCACTTTTCTTCGATACATGCGCTGTACCAATAAGGATAATTTCCTTTTCATCTAAAAAAATTCTCGTAATATTTTCGCTTTGTGCAGTCATATACTACCTTCCTTTAACAAAAACTATCGTGATCATACCCCATCTTTATACAATGATAAACTAGAATAGGGCAAATGAGAATTTTTTTAACAAAATTTTTACTAAAACAGAAGTTTTTATAAAAAAATATCCGATCGGAAAAGCAGATTGACAATTTTAAGGTGATATAATATAATATGAATTGTCCTCAAGGAATTATTGATTTGACAGCTAAGGAATTTTATATTGCGATCCGATAGTTCAGCGGGAGAATACATCCTTGACAGGGATGGGGTCGGGGGTTCGAATCCCTCTCGGATCATATATTTAAGGCACATTGCTAATGAAGCAATGTGTTTTTTCGTTTTATCTGTGAATTTTGACCTGAAGGGAAAGAAGATGAATTCGCATTTATATCTTCCCAATACAAAAAAAGCAAGGTTAAATCCCTGCTTAGGAAAATTTCTATCCTTGAATGTTTTCAGGCTGCATTTTAAAGTACAGTTTGTAAATTTTATTGCTTTCCTCTTCATCAATCGTGCAGGTAACAAATTTACCTCTGCGGGTCCTTTTATTGTCGTCTGTTATGGAGCAGTCAATAATATTAGGGTTTTGGCTTGAACGAAATAACTCTGTTACCGCATCTAAATCCTCATGATTTTCCTCTTTGAGTATCTCTTGGCTGAAAGCATCAACAATTTGAATTTTATACAAAAGTAACACCTCCAAAAATATTATAACTGTAATTAATACCCTTTTGTATAAGGTTCACAATTTAGACATTATTAAGAGTTTATTAATGAATTTTGTCAATTTTTTTTCTGTTTTTTTCAACATCTATATCTGGTTTTTCACTAATTTAACCAATTTAGCCAGAAGTCCCCTTCCTCAAGGAATGAAATGAGTAGGTGGGGGATGAATGGCTATTTCTTGTTCTTATTCCAGTATGAAGGAAGCGGTTGCTAAAACAAAAGCAAAAAAAGAAATAGAATCGTAAAACGATTGCGAACCTATGTTCCATCCGGTATAATATACTTATCAAATGAACGGAGGTGAAACAGATGTACCGAACAGTAAAAATGCCTTTTCGAGCAAGTTCAAACACCTTTCGAAAGCTATTTGACATCCGAAGAATGTGTGGCTTGATTTGGAATGATTGTGTTCAGCTTGCTCGTTATTATTATCGGTTGGGCGGCAAATGGATCACGCAAACAGACCTCCAAAAAGAATTAAAAGGGCTGTATCCTCTTCATAGCCAAACGATTCAAGCGGTTGCGCATAAGTTTCTTGCCGCAAGAGAGGGAACGAAGGAAGCGAGACAAAAAGGGTATAAGAACATAAAATATCCTTGGAAACATAAATTTGTCTTCAATCCAAAATGGGTGGACCAATCGTTTGAGTTGGACGGAAAGAAACTTACCTTATCGATGGGAAATTGGGAGGGAAAACGACAGTCGAAGTTAACGCTTAAGCTACCTAAAGTCCTTAGTGGACAAATAAAAGAAATTGAATTCCTATTCGATCGTAAATGGTATGTTTGCGTATCATACGAAGATGGGATTCAAGCGGAAGGGGAAAAACGAGGTATAACTGCAAGTATTGATCCTGGTGAAATTCATTCAATTGCGAGTGTGAATGAACATGGCGATAGCTTAGTGATCACAGGCCGATATATAAGAAGCATCCACCGTTTACGAAACAAGAAACTAAAGGAACTTCAGATCCTCATGAGCCGTTGTAAAAAAGGCTCTAGACAATGGAGAAAATACCATCGCGCAAAGAAATTTGTTCTTTCGAAAAGTAACGCTCAATTAGAGGATGCGTTGCATAGAACAACAAAACAGTTTGCCGAG
>CALGSR010000019.1 GCA_937902115.1 uncultured Bacillus sp.
ATAATTTTTTTAAAAAAGAGCAGAAGGATGAGAAATTCTTCGTCCAATACACCCGATTTGGCTCTGAAAACTTTTCCCGTGTATAATCAAAATAAGCGGATGGCTTGTGATTTTTAAAACGGCAAAACGATTTTGAAAAAAGTCCAGGCTTCATTCGATGGGGAATTTAATCGCAATAGAAAAGGGGAGGAAGAAAATGAAACTAGTTAATTTTAACGCTGGAGATGGAATTCTTTTTGGAATTCAGACAGCTGAAGGCATTATTGATGTAAAAAAAGCAGCCAATACATATTCACTTGATGTTCCAACAACCGTTGAAGAAACAATTTCCCGTGGAGAAGAGGGGCTAAATCAGCTGGCACAATTAGCGCAAAAGGACAATCCAGTGATTCCAGAAGGGGAGATTACCTTTGCGCCATGTGTCCTGAATCCGGAAAAAATCATCTGCATCGGTTTGAATTACGCCGATCATGCCGCTGAATCGAAAATGGAGATCCCGGAATATCCCGTTCTTTTCAGCAAATTTAACAATGCCCTATCGTCACACAAGCAAATCATCCCGCTGCCTAAAACAGCCGCTCATTTTGACTATGAAGCAGAACTAGTGATTGTGATCGGGAAAGAAGCGAAGGATGTTTCCAAGGAAGAGGCCCTTGAATATGTTTTCGGTTATACAGTAGGAAACGATTTATCGGCACGCGACCTGCAATTCCGCACACCGCAATGGCTGCTCGGTAAAACGCTTGATAACTTTGGTCCAATCGGTCCAGCCATCGTTACAGCAGACGAAATCAATCCGGGAAATCTGGATATTTCTTTGAAGGTGAACGGAGAAGTAAAGCAATCTGCCAACACCTCACAAATGATTTTTGACTGTGCCACGATCGTCAGTTACTTATCGCAGCACATTACGCTGAAGCCAGGAGACCTCATTTTCTCTGGTACTCCAGAAGGCGTCGTCATCGGTTACCCGGAAGATCAGCGTCAATGGCTCAAATCCGGAGACGAAATCGAAGTCTACATCGAAAACGTCGGCACTTTAGTAAATGTTTTAGAATAGTTTTTGTAAAAAAGGCTCTGATTAATCAGGGCCTTTTCGCTGTTTTTAAGAAGGGGGAGCCGTGTTTAATCAGAATTGCACCAAAATGAAATGAAGCGGAATCGCACCAAATTTTCAATAATCGCACCAAAACAACGGTTTATTGCACTAATTAGAATGATTCCAACGAATGAGAGCAGCATAAGGAAAAATAAAAAAAGCCCTCATACATTTATGAGGACCTCATCTATTAAGGAAAGAGAGTCGCGAGAATTTGATCGATGCTCATGTTGCTATCAATTTCATAGACTCCTAGTTTAAGCTTACTAGAAAGACCGCGTCTTTCTACTTCTTGTGAAAACTCAAAAGCGTTTGGAATAATTTTTGCTGTTTCCAGTGTTCTGCCGACATCAATGCTCGTCATCCCTGAAGAAACATTCACAATCGTTTTATAAACCGCTTGTTCTCCCTCGGCGGGTGCTGCAGGTTCCGCGGGTTCCGCAGGTTCTGTCGGTGCCGGATTCTCACTTTCAGCAGGTTTATCCGCTTTCGCTTTATCTACTTCAGCCTGTGCCGTATCAATTGCTGCTACTAGTTGATTCCATTCTTCTTCAGTTTTAACCACATAACCTTTTTCAGTTAATGTCGTTTTCATTTCCTCTTCGGTCATTGTTCTCACAGACGTACCCTCACCTGAGCCGCCGGAAAGATAGACAATCCCAGTAATTCCAGCTGCTACAATAAGTCCGCCTGCAAAACTTCTTAATACAGCAGGTGTTATCATGAAACCCCTTCGCCCCTTTCGTTCTTTTTCACAAACGGAGCAATAAGACGTTCAATTTCTTCTATCGATAATTGTTTCTTAGAAGCAATGGTTTCAATGGAATAACCGCGTCTTTGCAAGTTCAGCAATTCACGAAGCAGGTTACGATCAGCGCTCGAGATTGCAATTTTCGATTCATGTGCAGTGATCTCGCCATCAATTTCAACATTGCGCAGATTCTGTTGAAGTTGGTAGATTTCGTCCTTAAAAGTATAGGTCATTTGGTCTATTTGTTGTTCGATTGATTTCTCGTTCTGATTGTTTTTAACAAATGACACAACAAGCAGTGCAATAGCAATAAGAAGCAATATGACTATTGTCCATCCCATCAAAAAAATCCTCCCTAATTTGAATCTAACTTGATACCTTTCATATTATACATGGAATACCCTTGGAATTCGATTGAAAACAGGAAAACACCTCAATAGTCATGGATAAATGACAAAATATGAGTAGGTAGTTGGTGTCGAAAATTGTAGATATTTTCCTATTTTTGTCTATATGTGAAGCGTCATAAATACAAAGGAAAACAGGGTAAGCCTCTAACCATAGAAAAAAGGTGAAATCCAATGAATTCCACCTTTTCTAGTAGGGCTTTATGAAAAATTAATATGGGGTAAGAGAGATTAGTTAATGCCTTTATCGTTTAAGTATGGACCATATTGTTTGTCAGTATTTGGAATATGGCCATATAACCAGTCACGTACATATGCCGTGATTTCCGGAGTGATTTCCGCTTCGCCAGCTTTGAATTTGCCAACAATTTCGCTAACAGCAGCAACTAAATCGTCATGCATTTTTTTGTGCTCAGCATAAGTAGGGTATTCAGTTTCTTGAAAATATTTTTCTTCAGTTGCAAAGTGGTCTACAACATATGCAACAAGTGCATCAAGGTTTTGTTCAACAATTGCTCTGTCTCCAGCAAGTGATTCGTCTAAAACGTTAACCAATCTGAAGATTTCTTGGTGCTGCTCGTCTGGAGCAGATACGTTTGTTGCAAATTTTTCGTTATCCCAAGTCATTAATGCCATTTTGAAAAACCTCCCATTATTTGTAAAAGTTCCTTTGAACAATTTCATTCTATCACATTTAAAAGCGCTTACAATTCGAAATTGTACAAATAATTGAACATTTTGTGACAATTAAACATTAAATAATAACATTTATCACTTATAGGGTCAATTAATATGTTTAACATTGTGTAGATATTTTTTAGTATGGAAAAATGTTACAGATTTACTTTGGATAATTGAGGAAAATACAAGAAAATTTTTTAGAAAAAATTTTGCAGAAGTTAAATAGGCGTATGAAGGACAAAAATCAAAGGGAACCACGCAAAAATGTCGTTCATCAAGTTATTACATGGACTGCTGGAAACATCATCCTTGCATAAAATGAAAACGGTTTAAATTGCCAAACCCTTCATATATCAGCGGTTTACGCACTTGCCACAGAATCGATGCAATTTTAGCTATTGACGATAGCCTATTATCCTTTTACAATGGTAATGAAAATGATTCTCAACCAATCGAATGATCAAACGAACTAATAACTGAATCAACGAACCAATCGGGAAAAAGTTTGAGAGCTAACTTGTCCCAAACCGCCATGCCAAGCGAATACAAAGGAGATGACAGCATGTCCTATCAAATTAACGGTCTGAAAGATATTAACAAAATCTTAGTGAACAACAGAAGAATTAGTGGTGTCGTAGAAGTAAAAACACTTCGCCTGCGCACAGGGGAAGTCTATCACAACGCCGTTATCATGAATATCGATTTGATCGGATCATCTATTTATTCTATTGGATTTATGACGGAGGATCAGGAAAGCATTATTATCAACATCAGTGAACTAAGTCTGCTTCATGAAGCAGTGCACAAAAAAATCCGCGAACTGAAGAACGAAGCATACAAAAACATCAAAACGGCAGAAAAAATTAAATTCTTAAAACGCTTATACGAAGTGAACGAAGGCAGCTGCAATCCGATTTTCAAGGAAGAAGCGGCAGCCATTATAGAAGATATCGGTGAGGAAGCAGCCGCAAAGGCAGTGGACACAAGCATTATTTTTCCGAAAAGCAATGTCTATTCCATCGCGTAAACACCATACTTGCTGCATAAAGGTTGAAGCGAATGAGTGCTTCAGCCTTTATTTTTACCCAATTAGCGAATTCTTAATTCTGTCTTGCTATCAAAAAAGTGAACTTTATTCAAATTAAAGGCAAGCTCAATTTTATTACCAGGAGCAAACCCTGAACGTACATTAAATTTAGCGACTAGTGAATTTCCTTCAAGGCTTGTATAGACCATTGTCTCTGCCCCAAGTAATTCAACTCCATCGATAGTCGCGGTGAATTTAGCATTGTCGGCGGCAGCATCGCTGAGGAAGGACTCTTCATGAATATCTTCAGGACGCACACCGAGAATGATTTCCTTATTTAAATATCCATTTTCTTGTAAAATCTTCATTTTATCATCAGGAACCGCAAGTGTAGTGTCCCCAATTTTAAAAATTCTGTTTCCAAGAGTCCCTTTAAGGAAATTCATTGCCGGTGATCCGATAAATCCTCCAACAAAGACGTTTTCCGGCCGATCATATACTTCCGTAGGGGCTCCGATTTGCTGCATAACTCCATCCTTCATCACAACCAAGCGGGTGGCCATTGTCATTGCTTCTGTTTGATCGTGTGTCACATAAATCGTCGTCGTTTGCAGACGATGATGTAGCTTGGAAATTTCGGAACGCATTTGCACACGCAACTTTGCATCAAGGTTTGAAAGCGGCTCGTCCATCAAAAAGACCTTCGCATCCCTTACGATGGCACGTCCCAACGCTACCCGCTGCCGTTGTCCCCCTGATAAAGCCTTTGGCTTACGGTCTAAATATGGTTCAAGTCCAAGAATCTGTGCCGCAGTATTTACTTTTTGCTTAATTTCGTCCTTTGGTAATTTCCGCAGCTTCAATCCAAATGCCATATTATCGAAAACCGACATATGGGGATAAAGGGCATAGTTTTGGAATACCATCGCAATGTTCCGATCCTTTGGCGGCAGGTCATTCACTCTTTTTCCATCAATGAAAAAATCACCATCTGAAATTTCCTCCAAGCCGGCAATCATCCGTAATGTGGTGGATTTCCCACAGCCGGAAGGGCCGACAAAGACAATAAATTCCTTATCCTTTATATCAAGGTTGAAATCCTTAACAGCAGTCACGTTATTATTATAAGTTTTATATACATGTTCAAGCCTTAACTCTGCCATCGTCCCAGCTCCTCATATACTTTCTACCCTGATTCAAGTATAGCTAGAAAGGAGGAGATTTGAAACAGCGGGCCAGTTCTCGCGTTTCAGTCACATTCATCCTTTTTAAGTGCTCAAGAACATAAAAGAGGCTGTCCCAGTATTTTAAAATAATCCTAGGAACAGCCTCTTTTATTCATTCGGACTGTCTGGCAATCGGTTCAGTCTTTTTGCTCATTCATTATAATCCTCCAGTGGGACAAGGTTCCAGGTCCCTTGTCCCTATCCCTTGTCCCTAGCAATCGGTTTAGTCCTTTTGCTCATTCATTATAATCCTCCAGAGTACAAATCGCTGTCGGCCGCTTAATCCGGGGCACAATCGCTTCGTAAACGCGGAAGAAATAGTTCATATTATCTTGATCCAAGAACATCGTCTCAAAATCACTTGCCACCGCCAGATCGAGATTTTGCTTTCCGGCATCAACGACAGCGCCTGTACCGGCCTTGATCATCGGGGACTGGAACACGCCCGCCGTCATCAACTCGCGGATGTGGTCAATTTCCAGCACATGGGTCCCTTGGTGAACGCGGTGCACGAGTGCATACAGCTCAGGAGACAAGACAAGGGCATATGGACCGGTGTGACCCATGCGCAGCAGCTTATTCCGCGCCTCGACCACATCGCTGAACGCATTGCCGGACTCCATCCAGTCACTGCGAATATGCGACAATCTGCCCTTTACATTCATAATGCCCTTAATATGAAACTCCTTCGAGCCATTGAAAATTAAATCATCCTCCAAGAGGGCGCATTGCTGCGCCGCATTCGCT